>JAQZBM010000045.1 GCA_029238945.1 Clostridia bacterium | reverse complement strand
TGCAGTACAGCTTTTTAGTGCTGTCAATAATAAAAAGACCGGTATTCGAGCTTTTCATGAGGGTAATCTTACCTGCAAAGGACTTATTCCAGACGTTTTCGCCCTGTATATTTCTTGCTTTTACCACCGTTCCATTAGCCTCTACCAACAGCTCGTCCAAACTGCCAACGCTGCTGTTTTTGTCAGCAGCCTCCAGCTGTCCTGCAAGCTGCAGAGTCCTCAGAGACTTAAAAGCATCCTTACTGCTTACAGCATTTTTATTGTTCACAAATAATAGTGATGCCATAACAATAAGTATAAGCAGCAGAAGAATTCCTGCACCCTTTATATTCGGCACTGTCTTTTTCAATAAAAACACCTCACAAAATAGATACGATATAGCTCTAAAAATGTTTCATAATAAATAGACTTTTCCAATATATTATTAATTAGATTATATCATTTGCAAAGCTTTTTCTATACATCTTATCTGATATTTCCTGTACTGCATAAGCTATTGGAATCCATAAGCTAAACACTCTGCCAAAAATGAATTGTCATACCGCACCTAAACATATTTAGCATTCCTTGTATCTGACAAGCCCTTATGGGAAATAATTAAATTGAATAAATTATAAAGGAGCCTCCTATGCTGGATAAAAGATTTGAAAAATCTGTAGATATAAATAAACAATTCGCTTTTTCATACTTCTGTGCTTACTTTGAAGA
Organism: Clostridia bacterium; assembly: GCA_029238945.1. Lineage (GTDB taxonomy): Bacteria > Bacillota > Clostridia > Lutisporales > Lutisporaceae > GWB2-37-7. Next base: position 12,642 of record JAQZBM010000045.1, on the reverse strand, counting down.
GTGTTTCAGCAATTTATGTTTGAAGCCCGACAGAGATATTGCCTTCATCTGCATCGGCACCGATCGTGCTACCGGTGATTGTCTTGGTCCACTTACCGGCTACAAGCTATCAGATATGAAGTATACAAATGTTCATGTACTGGGAACTCTTGATAATCCAGTGCATGCAAAAAACCTTGATGAACAGCTTCAAGATCTCAAAGCTTACAACGACCCCTTTATCATCGCTATTGATGCATCCCTGGGCAAATTCGAAAGAATCGGTTTCATCAATATAAAGGAAGGTCCTCTATCCCCGGGTTCAGGTGTTAACAAGGCTCTTCCCAAGGTAGGGGATATGCATATAACGGGCATCGTAAATATGAGCGGCTTCATGGAGATTATGGTGCTTCAAAACACAAGATTAAGTCTGGTAATGAATATGTCAAACATCATAGCTAAAGGCATAAAATATAACATGTGGAAGCTTCACAATCAAATACTTACACCAAAACCAAACCTTACTTCAACTGAGTACCTTGATAAATTGCACTAATGCTTCTACAAAAAACATAGAGAGAATAGCAGTCCTGCTATTCTCTCTTGACGTTTAGCCCCTTGTATGGATATTTACAATAATATTTGCTACAATTGGAAATAGTAGCTATGAAATATTGTCTTCACACAAGGAGTACTATTATGTCAACAATCAACTTAAAGCTAAAAGAAAGCAGCTATAATGTATATATAGAACAAGGCCTGCTGCCAAACATCGGCAAGCTGATTTCCGAATGGTATAAAGGAGAGAGAATTACCATAATTACCGACAGCAGCGTAGATAAGCTGCATAGCAATATGCTTACCGCTTCCCTGAGCCGCTATGCTTATTATGTAAGCAAGATAGTTATTGCCCCTGGAGAGAAAAGCAAATCCATAGAAACCTTAAATTATATTTATAATAGCCTAGCCGAGCATGGTATAACCAGAAACAACTTAATAATTGCCTTTGGCGGGGGTGTTATAGGCGATGTGGCTGGCTTTGCCGCCGCTACCTACATGAGGGGCATTCCCTATGTCCAGGTGCCCACTACTGTAATGTCGCAGTTGGACAGCAGCATAGGCGGCAAAACTGCAATCAACATTGAAGCGGGCAAAAACCTTGCGGGATGCTTTTATCAGCCTAAGGCTGTATATATAGATACCGATATACTGCAGACCCTTCCTGATAAATTGTTTTCAGAGGGTCTTTCAGAAGCAATAAAGTACGGTGCTATAAAGGATACCGAGTTTTTCAGCAGGCTATTGGGCATGAATTCAATACAGGATGCAAGAGAACATATAAATGATATAATATTCAACTGTGCCGGAATTAAATGCGATGTTGTAGGCAAAGACGAATATGATACAGGTGAGAGAATGCTTCTGAACTTTGGTCACACCTTTGGCCATGGCATAGAAAGATACTATAACTTTGAGAAGTATTCCCACGGTGAAGCAGTTGGGCTGGGTATGATAATAATAACCAGGGGCTCCGAAGCCATGGGTATTACTAAGACAGGTACAGCAGATGCTATAAAAGAAGCCCTGGCTAAGTTCGGGCTTCCTTATACCTATAGTGTAATCAACAAAGAGAAGCTTCTTGAATTTGTTAAGATGGATAAAAAGTCTGAGGACGGCAGCATAAAGCTTATACTTCTTAAGAAACCGGGACATGCATTTGTAGATAAAATTCTCAAGGATGACCTTATCAAGTTTTTACAATAGCATTGGAGAAATTTATGAAAGAAATAAGGATAGTACCCACCCCCTTGAATGGAATAATTACCGTTCCACCTTCTAAGAGCTTAAGTCATCGTGCTATTATCGCCGCCTCTATGGCTGAAGGCACTAGTACAATTAATAACATATCTCAGTCTGAGGACATTCTCGCTACAATTGAGGCGGTACAAGCCTTAGGAGCAAAGGTAGAACTTAAGGATAAAAAAGCTATTGTTAAAGGCCGCATACTAAGTGAGAAGCCAAAGAATTGCATTGACTGCAAGGAGTCAGGCTCAACACTGAGGTTTATGATGCCCTTAGGACTTCTTTCCGGCGATGAAATCTGCTTTACCGGAAGAGGCGGCTTAAAAAACAGACCCTTAGCTCCTTTTATCGATATTTTTGATAAACAAGGAATATTCTATTCCTCAACCACACTGCCAATGAAAATCAAAGGAACTCTTAAACCGGACGACTTCAAGCTCAGAGGAGATATCAGCTCACAGTTTTTCACGGGCTTAATGTTCGCATTGCCTGTGCTAGACGGTGATTCTAATTTATATATTACTACTCCCCTGGAGTCCAGGAGCTATATAGACTTAACTATAGATACTCTCAAGGAATTTGGAGTTGAGGTATTATATAATGAAGATAGTCATTTGTCCATCAAGGGAAATCAGAAATATAAACCGATTGACTATACTGTTGAGGGCGACTATTCTCAGGCAGCATTCTGGATTGCGGCAGGCTTGCTGGGGAAAAGAGTACAGTGCAGCAACCTGAATCCACACAGCAGACAAGGAGATAAAGCCTTTATTGATATCATGGAAAAATCCGGTGCACAGATTAATATAGCAGCGTCTTCAGTCACAGCTATAAAATCAAGACTTAAGGCATTTAATGCCGATGTCTCGCAATGTCCTGATATTGCGCCAATTCTAGCTGTCATGGCTGCAGTATCAGAGGGTATAAGCTATATAACAGGTGCTTCCAGACTCAGAATGAAGGAAAGTGACAGACTAAAGGCTATATCCACAGAGCTGAACAAACTAGGCGCAGAAATTATCGAGAAGGAAGACCATCTTATTATAAAAGGCAAAGAAAGTCTTAAGGGTGGAGCAGCAGAAAGCTGGGGAGATCATAGAATCGCTATGGCTCTTAGTATAGCTTCAATAAAATGTACTTCTCCCGTAACCATTATAAACAGTGATGCAGTAAACAAATCATATCCGGAATTTTACGATGACTTTATTGAGCTGGGAGGTATTGTTAATGAGCGGAATCTGGGGTAATAAAATAAGATACTCAATTTTTGGAGAGTCCCACGGACCAGGTATTGGTATTGTAATTGACGGTCTTCCGGCAGGAATCAAGCTGGATATTGATATGATATCAAAAGAGATGAAAAGAAGAAGACCCGGCAAATCTGGAATTAGTACAAGCCGCACAGAGGAAGATGCCTTTGAAATAAAGAGCGGTTTCTTCAATGGTTATACTACCGGCGCACCCCTCTGTGCTTTTATACCTAATACTAACCAACGTTCTAGGGACTATGAACAACAAAGAGACCTTTTGAGACCGGGACATGCTGATTATTCCGGTTACATTAAAAGTAATGGCTACAATGATTACAGAGGCGGCGGACACTTCTCCGGAAGACTCACAGCACCTATTGTATTTGCAGGTGCTGTAGCAAAGCAGCTTCTAGCTGTACAGGGCATATTTATTGCCAGTCATATTTATAAAGTCGGCAGAGAAGTAGATAAATCCTTTATGGAAATTGAAATTGATGATGCACTGGCTAGAACACTTGCCTATTCTGACTTCCCTACAGTAGAACCGACAGCAGAGGCTTCTATGAAGAAGGCTATAGCTGATGCGAAAGCTTCCGGGGATTCAGTCGGGGGAATCATAGAAGCTGCGGTTTTAAATCTTCCGGCAGGCATCGGAGCTCCCTTCTTTGACTCCTTGGAAAGCACCATAACCCATCTGATATTCTCTATACCCGGTGTGAAAGGTATTGAATTTGGAGACGGCTTCGATATTGCAGAGATGAGAGGTTCAGAGGCAAACGACACTTATTATGTAAACAATAATAAAGTTAAAACTGAATCAAACCATAATGGCGGAATACTTGGCGGGATAAGCAACGGGATGCCCATAATTTTCAGGGCGGCTTTCAAGCCTACTTCGTCTATTGCCAAAAAACAAGATACCGTAAATATTAAGGCTATGGAAAACACAACTATCGAAGTAACGGGCCGGCACGACCCATGTATAGTTCCAAGAGCTGTACCTGTGGTTGAAGCCGCTGCAGCAATGGCTATACTTGAGCACCTATAAAATCACCTGACACGGAGGAATATTAATGAAAGCATTTGGCTTATTTGGAGAAAAGCTATCGCACAGCCTTTCACCTGCAATACATAATATGATATATCAGGCCATTGGACTGCAAGCCGTCTACAGTCTTTATGAAATCAAACCCCATATGCTGGCATCCGCTGTACAGGGCATCAAAGCCTTAGGTATTAATGGAGTAAATGTAACGATTCCTTATAAGCTTAAAGTAATGGAATCCCTTGACAGCATCTCAAAGGAAGCTCTCAGCATCGGTGCAGTGAATACCATACATAATATTGAAAATAAGCTGTATGGCTATAATACGGACTACATAGGCTTTGGCAGAATGCTCAACAGAAATTCAATTTATACTAAGAATAAAAGTGCCGTAATTTTAGGAACAGGCGGTGCATCTAAAGCTGTTGTAGCATATTTGACGGATAACGGCATCGCAGATATAAATATTGTTAGCAGAAAACCCGAGGAAGTAAAGACATACGATAAAGATATATATAAGCTGATAGATTATAATCAACTGAAGCAGCTAAACCATGCTGATTTGCTGATTAACTGCACACCCTGCGGAATGCATCCTAAAATTGATTGTTCCCCCATTGAAGAGTCTCTAGTTCCCTGCTTTGGTGCAGTAGTAGACTTGATTTATAACCCGTCTGAAACTTTACTTATGAAGTACGCGGACAAATACGGCATAACAAATTTGAACGGACTATATATGCTGGTGGAACAAGCAATTGCGGCAGTAGAGATTTGGATTGGAGAAACAGTTGACAATACTGTTGCAAGTAAAATCTATCAAAAGCTGCAGCAAAGTAAAGAAATTATGCCTTAATAGACACAGCCAAAGAGGATGAATGATATCGCATTTATCCTCTATTTTATTGTGAATACAACAAGGTTCCCGTGACCCATTAGCAGCTTTAGCTGCTTTTTGATGGGTGGGGTTCTTATTTGTTATAGAATTATATCATTATAAAATCAAATGAGCATATAATTTAATAGTGAAATATTCTAACTATTGTTTTATAATATATATTAAGTATTCTTATAAAGGCGGTGTTATTATGAAGGATCCACGTATAGACTTAGTGGCAAAGAATTTAATCAATCACTCTGTTCGCCTTCAGAAAGGCGAGAAGGTACTTATCGCAGGCAACGATGATGCAACTCCTCTATTAAAGGCATTGATAAAGGAGGCTTATGCCTTAGGTGGTATACCTTTTGTCAAGCATAATGAGTCAGAGCTTACTAAAACTTTACTTATGAATACCTCTGAAGAACAGCTCACTCTAATGGCAGAATCTGATTTAGTGCTTATGCGTGCAGCCGATGCCTATATATCTATTGGCTCTCCCAGGAACAATACAACCTTAGGTGATGTTCCTGCCGAAATGATGAATTTATATAAACAGTACTATATGACACCGGTGCATAGAAAAGAGAGAGTTGTAAATACAAAGTGGGTTATAGCTACCTTTCCAAATCCTTCAATGGCGCAATCAGCAAACATGAGTACCGAGGCTTATGAAGATTTTTACTACAAAGTCTCAAGTCTTGATTACTCCAAGCTAAGTGCTGCTATGGACCCTTTGGTGAAACTAATGGAGAAGACTGATAAGGTACGAATCACAGGAAAAGATACAGATTTGACCTTTTCTATTAAGGACCTTCCGGCTATTAAATGTGATGGAAAGCTAAATGTACCGGATGGAGAAGTATACACTGCTCCCGTAAGAGACTCCGTCAATGGCTATATAACCTATAATACTCCTGCTGTATATCTCGGTGCTACTTATGAGAACATCAGACTAGAGTTTAAAGACGGGAAAATTATTAATGCAACCTCTAACAATACTGAAGAATTGAATAAAGTCTTTAATATAGATGAAGGTGCAAGATATATTGGTGAATTTGCAATAGGCGTAAACCCTTATATTATTAGCCCTATGAAAAACACTCTGTTTGATGAGAAAATTTCCGGCAGCATTCACTTTACTCCAGGAAATGCGTATAAGGAAGCTAATAATGGAAACACATCAGCTATACACTGGGATCTTGTATTCATACAACGTCCTGAGTATGACGGAGGAGAAATTTACTTTGACGATGTTCTGATTCGAAAGGATGGATTATTCGTCTTAGATGAACTGAAGGCTCTAAACCCTGACAATTACTAAGCTGCTAGAAGCGCATATTTGCTACAGTTGCTTAGTGAAGGACCCCCGTGTCGTTCCTTAATAATCAATTAAAAAGCAGGCAATTATGCCTGTTTTTTAATTGATTACATTTAGAATATCGGGCTGTACAGTCTTCTGTCTAATATTCTCAAAATTTCATCTTCAGATTTATTAGATACGTTCAACAGCAAAGCTCCATATCCTATATTTTCTGCAGCTGTTGCAGACGTTACAGACGGAATATTGTTCACCTCATAGTATGGATATGTGTCCATTTCATTATATAATACTGCGTCAGCCACCTGATTTTCTCCTATATAAAAAACTCTGTGACCATGACTCTCAAGAACATTTACTAAACTCTCCAAACCTCTTTGAATTGCAATATTCAAAAAACCACCTCCACATATATTATCTTGTGAAAGTGGTTTTTTTATCCCTATTCCTTACTGTTTGCTTTTTTCTTTGAACATCTGCCTATCACCATTTGCTCCTCTACAGACAGTGGATAGCTGGATGTTCCATTTTCTATCGGTTTCGCATAACCGATAAACTCATTTCTACCATATATGCCAGTCAAGGCAATACCATTATCATAATTATCCATCAAAGCAATTGAGTAGCTTAAATCGCTGCCGGTGTTGTTGAAGGCATTGTACCTTACTATACTCTGCTTTTGAATGCATTTATCAAGTTGTTCCTGCATAAGCTCCTGTTGTTTGTGTATGACAGCGAACTTATCATCATTTTCCTTCAAATTCTCTAAGTGTTCTAGCAATACCCCTTCAATGTTTTTTCCACTAGTTCCCCTCATGAATTTCTTATACTTTTTACCCAAAGACACTAATTGTGAGGATAATATTATACTCCAAACAACGCTTATTACCGTGATTAATGATAGCATCAATATTATTGCATATAAATTATTCTCTAAAAATATATTAAGTTGTTCCATTTTTATTAGTACACCTCTTTTGTAATTGAATTCAATGCTTCTACAGCCTTATCAACTTCGTCTTTAGTGTTGAAATATCCGAAGCTGAATCTGACTGTCCCCCTATCAAAGGTTCCAATTGTTTTATGTGCCAAAGGCGCACAATGCAAGCCCGGCCTTGTTGCTATGTCATATTCGCCATCAAGAATAAAGCTTATATCTGCTGATGTTTTTCCTTCTATATTTATTGAAACGACAGGCGCTCTGTTTTTTGATAATGAAGTTCCGTATATCTTTATACCTTCAATATCTGATATTTTTTCAAGGAAATACTTTGTAATTGTCTCTTCATGCTTCCTTATATTCTGAATACCTACTTCTTTTATGAACTGCAAACCGGCTGCCAATCCTGCTATGCCAGGTGTATTTGGCGTTCCGCTTTCATACTTATCCGGCAAAATTTCCGGATGTACCAAAGATTCTGACATACTGCCTGTACCACCCTCACGCATTTGCCTTAAGTCAATCCCATCTCTGATGTAAAAACCGCCAACCCCTTGAGGCCCCAATAGACTCTTATGCCCTGTAAAGGTCAATATATCAATATTCATAGCATTAACATCTATATCATATACTCCGGCTGTCTGGGCTGAATCAACCACAAACACCAAACCGTTTTCTCTTGACAGCCTTCCTAAATCTTCTATCGGCATAAATGTACCTGTTACATTTGATGCATGAGTGCAAATTATTGCCTTAGTGTTTGGTTTGATTGACTTTGCTACATTTGATAATTCAAGCTCTCCCTTTGAATCGCATTGAACTATTGTTGTCTCGACACCTCTGTTTTCCATTTGCTTTAGTGGCCTCAAAACCGAGTTATGCTCCATACTGGTTGTTATAACATGATCTCCTTCATTTAGAAGACCCTTTATTACAGTATTTAGTGCATCAGTTACATTAAGTCCAAATACAATATTATCTGACTTCTTTGTGTTAATTAATTCTGCAAGTAACTCCCTTGCCTCCAGTACTATCCTTCCGGCGTGCATTGAAAGCCTATGACCGGATCGTCCCGGATTTGCTCCATATTCTCTCATGCATCTATCAACTTCTTTATAGACACATTCCGGTTTCGGATAACTTGTTGCCGCATTATCAAAATATATCATACTAACTCCTTTGTTTCACGTGAAACATTTTCTTTTTATAATCAAAATTGTTTCACGTGAAACACAACGTGTAAAATCAATTTATTTGCGTTTTAAGCGATTAATACTCTTTTTGATACTTTAATATTATCGACCTGAATTTAATCGCTCAAAATCCATTTAAAAGAGCCGCTATTTTTCCAGCAGCTCTAATATTCTTTCCAAATCGTCATTACTATAGTACTCAATTTCTATTTTTCCTTTAGATTTTTTGTGTACAATATTTACCTTGGTAGCTAAAGCCTTTTTCAATCTATCTTCTAATTCTATTATCTCGACACTTTTTTTGATTTCCTTGCTTTTCTCTTTACTATCCTTTTGAGCAGCAAGTTTTTCTATATCTCTTACATTTAATTGTTGAGTGATAATTTTCTCTGCTATCTCCAGTTGCTTCTTCTGATCCTCTATAGCTAAAAGTGCTCTTGCATGACCAGCCGAAATCTTACCTTGCACAACAAGTGATTTTATTGCCTCAGGAAGATTCAGAAGTCGCAATGTGTTTGCTATGGCGGATCTGCTCTTGCCAATTTTCTCTGAAATTTCTTCCTGTGTCATATCATGCTCCTCTAGCAAACTCTTATAAGCAATGGCTTCTTCAATTGCATTTAAATCCTGTCTTTGAAGATTCTCAATAAGAGCTATCTCCATAACCTGAGTATTGCTATAATCCTTTATAACTACCGGAACAGTTTTTAGTCCTGCCAGCCTAGCCGCTCTCCATCTTCGTTCTCCGGCAACTATCTGATAGCTCTCATCAACCTTTCTTACTATTATTGGTTGAACAACGCCATGCTGCTTTATAGAGTCAGCAAGCTCCTGCAGTGCTTGGTCATCAAAGAATCTTCTAGGCTGATTCTGATTTGCTTCCAACTCTGTAATCTTAAGTTCTGTTACAGAGTTTTGCATATCCTGCTCATTTTCTCTTATTAAGGCCCCTAAGCCTTTTCCCAATCCATGTTTATTACCCATTATTATGCACCTTCACTTAAATACAAAAATTCTTCTGCCAACTCCATATACGCTTCTGCGCCTTTGGATTTCTCATCGTATTTGATTATTGATAATCCGAAGCTAGGAGCTTCAGCAAGTCTAACATTTCTAGGAATCATTGTCGTATAGACCTTACCCCTGAAATATTTCTTTACCTCTTCCACAACCTGTATAGAAAGATTTGTTCTTCCATCAAACATGCTTAAAACAACGCCTTCGACTTCCAAGTCAGGATTCAAACCTTTCTTTACAAGCTTTATAGTGTTCATCAATTGGCTTACTCCTTCAAGCGCATAGTACTCGCACTGAATAGGTATAAGCACACTATCAACTGCAGATAAAGCATTTATTGACAACAAGCCCAAGGATGGCGGGCAATCAATAAAAACAAAGTCAAACCTATCCTTTATACTGTCTATACATTCTTTTAACTTTAATTCTCTTTCATTCAGCGATGTAAGCTCAATTTCAGCACCTGCCAAAGCTACACTGGAAGGTATTAAAAATAAATTCTCCTGATTAGTTTCCACTATACAATTCTCTGCAGCACTATTTCCAATCAATGCATCGTATACTGTAAACTTCAGCGCATTCTTATCAACACCAATTCCACTCGTAGTATTTCCCTGCGGATCAATATCAATCATTAAAATTTTCTTACCTTGCTCCGCCAAACAAGCACTTAGATTGATTACAGTAGTTGTCTTGCCTACACCACCTTTCTGGTTAAAGACAGCTATAGATTTTGACATAACCACACCCCTCAGCTTTTCATTAGTTTTACAATAACTTCTATATCTATAATATAATAAACTCAATCAATATTAAAGTATAAACTTGCTTATAGTACGAATTTTATCAATAAATTGCGGTTTTTGTTATTTGTTTTTAATATTTAGAAGTTAGTAATATCAAAGTAAACTGTAAATATAATATAATAACTACATTTTCTTATTAAGGAGGACAAAATGCTAAGAGCTATACTGTCTACTTTTTTCCTGGTATTTATTGCAGAATTGGGGGATAAAACACAGCTTGCAACAATGCTGCTTTCAGCCAAATCCAAATCAGTTGTCCCTGTTTTTATCGGCGCAAGCTTAGCCCTGGTTTGCTCATCTATTATTGGTGTATTCGCAGGTACATATTTAGCAAAGTATGTTCCCCCTCATTATATTCAAAACACAGCGGGTATTCTATTTTTATTAATGGGTATTCTCATATTGTCGGGTAAAATATAATGAGCAATACATATATTAATGGCAGCATTATTAATTTGAAGGTATTTAAATAAACGCACAAAAAAAAAGCAGCTTTAGCTGCTTTATGCGTTTTTCGGTACTTTTAAGGTTATTTCTATATAGTCACCTTTGTCAACCTGACCGTACTCAACATTATAACCGGTCTTAACTATCTCTTTGTATGTATTCTTTATAGAGTTTACATAAATATTATAGTTAATTTTACCTTTAATCTTTTTTTCAACCTTTTGTCCTTCACCGGATGCTGCAATCTCGTCCAGCATCTTCTCTATCATTTCCTCTGTCTTCTTAACATTCAGCTGTCTTTTCAATACAGCCTTCAAAGCTTTATTCTGCATAGCCTCATCAGGCAGTTTTAGTAAAGCCCTTGCATGACGCTCTGTCAGTCCATTAGCAAGCAAGGCATTCTTTACCATTGCAGGCAACTTTAATAATCTTAGTTTATTTGCTATAGTTGACTGCTTCTTGCCTACCTTCTGTGCCAACTCTTCCTGTGTCATGCCATGATCATTGATTAAATTATAATATCCTTCTGCTTCTTCCATGAAGTTCAAATCTTCTCTCTGAAGATTTTCAATTAGTGCAATAACAGCCGAGTCCTGCTCAACAACTTCAACTACAATTGCAGGTATTTCCTTTATTCCTGCCAATTTTGAAGCCCTAAGCCTTCTTTCCCCCGAAATTAGTTCGTAAAAATTATCACCTATACTTCTAACATTAATAGGCTGCAACACTCCATACTGTTTAATGGACGCCGACAATTCCTCCAAAGCATTCTTGCTAAACTCTTTTCGCGGCTGATAAGGATTGGGTGCTATTCGGTCAACCGGTATATTAAAAACTGCCAAATTCTCACTCAAGTCCATCATTCCTCTCCAATTCATTTCAGCTTGTACTATATGTATGTACTAAAAAAATATATAATATATTAGTTTAAATAATTCGATAAAAAGCTGTAACTTCCTTCTAACAAATACCAGAATTAGCCGTTTTGACCATGATTTTTTTTCAACAAAATATTTACTTTATGTCAAACAATTGGGTCTGATGACGGTTTGCCCGCTTTCCTTGGATATTTTGTCGGAGTAGCTTTCATTTTCTCTATTATAATAATATAGTGGGTAATGTCACTATAGGGTAATTTGTAGGGTTTTACCTCCTTTAGACGTCCGCCCAAAATCTCAATAGCTTTATTTGCAGCTTCCAGCTCCTCTTTATATGAGGGACCCTTTTGGCATATAAAATAACCTCCAGCCTTCACAAAAGGGAGGCAATACTCACAAAGCACATTCATTGAAGCTACTGCCCTTGCCAAGGCTACATCATATTTCTCGCGGTGCTGCTTGCTTAAACCTGCATCCTCAGCTCTAGAATGCAGCAAAGTCACTGACTTCAGATTAACCTTTGCAACTACATCTTCTAAGTACTTTATTCTTTTATTTAAGGAATCCAGCAATGTTATATCTATGCTTTCTCTTAGAATCTTAATAGGTACACCAGGAAATCCCGCTCCCGTTCCAACATCTATAATACTATCACTATCCTTTATATAGCCCGTAGATAAACAGGTTGCAGAATCCAAGAAGTGCTTTATGTAAACCTCGTCGCTGTCAGTAATAGCGGTCAGATTAATTTTTTCATTCCAATCCAGCATCAAGTCCTTAAACATTTCCAGTTTTCTGACTTGTTCATCGTCTGCCTCTATGTTCAATTCCTTTAATCCCTTTTCTAGAAGCACTTTTCCTTCCATATCACTCACTCCTTCTAGTTCTGCGAAGCTGTTCAATATATACCATAAGTACCGATATATCTGCCGGTGATACTCCCGAAATTCTTGATGCCTGGCCTAAGTTATCAGGCTTTATAGCAGTAAGCTTTTGCTGCGCTTCTGTTGATATACCCTTAACTCCATGGAAATCAAGCTCTTTTGGTATCTTTTTATTCTCAAGCTTCTTGAACTGTTCTGCCTGATT
>JAQZBM010000306.1 GCA_029238945.1 Clostridia bacterium | reverse complement strand
TCTTGCTTCAAATTTATCTGCGCTCTTTATACACTGGATGAGAAAGCAGGAGATGTAGGAGGTGAAGCAATGAATATCATAATATTGTTTCAAGTGTTTGCAACACTTTTGTTTGCTGCCGTAGCGTCCTTTTATGCTGCCTATGCTGTACGAAACAGTAAGCTGAAGCGCCTTTATAGGCAGGAATATATCAGAAGTATAAATTTAAGGGCTGTCGGCAAGCTGTACCCCTTTGTACCAAGGAAAGACAGTAAAAAGTACAAGAATACAAAGAAGTTTCTTACATCAATAGGCTGGAATATAAGTGTTGAGGGAATTTACCTGTATAAATGGATTATGTTTTCAATGGCGTTTTTTATTTTGGTTACAATGGTGACTACTAATTCAAATATAACTCTGAAAGAAATAGAAAAGGATGTCAATTATAACAAAAACGTAATTGAAACCTTAAATGTAAGTACAAGTGAGAGCATAGACAGAGAGAAGCAGCTTTTTAAATTAGTCAACGATAAGCTGCAGACCGGCAGTGATATATATGATAAGCAGAACAAGCAGAAATATGTAAATTACATAGAAAATCTTCTGATGCAGCAAGGGGTAAGTCCGGATGCAAGCTTGAGCGATACTGCACAGCGTTTGTATTACAAGATAGTACAGACCAGATTGATAAAAACCGGAATCAACCCATACATCTATATATTGCTGATATCAGCCCTTGTGTATAGCCTTCCGGATATATTGGGACAGATAAAACGGAAGCTTATAGAGGATAAAAAGAACTGGGAGATACTAAACTGCCTCATAATCTTCTCAATCTTCGGCAGGATGCCGCCTTACTCAGTACAAAATATACTGGAACATATGGTGACTGCCACTGAAGTGTACAAGCCTCTATTGGAGAACTTGATAGAAGGCTTGAAAAAGGGTGGAAATCAAGATGAAACCTTTGATTCTGTCTTGGAGGAAATTGACAGAGATGAGCTTTATGAGCTTATAGAGACGATGAAGCTGGCCAGAAGAACCGGCTTAGTGAACTCCGTTGATGATGTTGAAGAGACCATCAACAATACTATCAAATGGATAGAAATTGAAAACATAAACAGAAGAAGAAGTAAGATGCTGTATGCAATGACAACTGTGGCCGTGGTTATGGCTTTGGGCAGCATATATTTTGCATACGGGCTTACCATCATATCAAATCCGGCAAATATGCTGGCGAAATAGGGAATGAAAGGGGAAAAAGAAAAATGGATAGCTTTTGGTCAAAATTATTAATTTTGGGGATAGTAGCAGCGATAGGGGTATTCTTTATACACAATGTATATACTCCGCAAAGGTCTGCACAGGAGGCAATGGCAGTAAGTACACAGCAAAGCGTTAATGCTGTAAAGGCAGGGGTGGATGAGACTTTGTCTATAGTATCTGGCAGTCAGGTGGAAAATATCGCAAACAACAATTTCGCAGGAGCAAGTCCTAAGAAGATTACAATTACAAAAGCTAACGGAGCTACATATACATTTACTGACTTAACATCTACAGCTACTGATAGTGCTGGTAAAGAAACAGGGGCTCAAACCTTAAATGCTGCTGTCGATAATAGCAAAAATTATAAGCAAAGCACATCATTAGAAACAATATTCTTTGCAGAGCAGTAATACACTACAGGACAAAGGTTTTCCTTTGTCCTTATCTCAATTTAGAGGTGATATATATGCATAACTTTTGGGCTGCGCTTTTGGTGCTTCCGATATTCACTTGGTATTCCATGTTTACAGTTTTGGACCGCAATTATACCTTAGCACAGCAGGATGTTGAGAACATAGTGTATCAATACACGCAGATAGCGGCTAAGAAGGGGATTTTATACGAAGAAGTCTTAGAGGAAATGGACAAGAACCTGAGCAAATATGGTGAGCATGAAATATATATTTCAGCAGAAAGCTTCTCTGGGGACGGAGAGCCTGAAAGGCTTGAAGCATGGGATGTAGTGGACACTGATTTAAGAGAACAGGGCTATGACCTGATTAATATTTCAGTAATATATGATGAACGGCATCCTGTCAGCGTGATGTATGAGTACAGCGTGTTTGGCACACCAAATGGAGAAACACGAAATTTCAGCTTGTTTGGCAAGGCCAGCAGCTATATTTGGTAGCATTGGAGTGAGGAGCTAGTGAAGTGGATTTTGTGGGCTTTGATATTTCTGGCATTTTTTACGCCGATAGTATATATAGGAAAAGGTGTAGACCACCTAGATATTATGAAGGACAGATACAAGAGGGCTTTGGACGCAGGGGTCAGCTCAGCTGCCAGGGCGATATCCTACAGCAGTGAAGGAAGCTTGGAATTAATAGGTAATGGCTTTGGTGAAGAGGAACAGAGCTCCAATAACATATACATTGACACGGATAATGCTATGGAATGGTTCTATAGAGTGTTTTATAGAAATCTTGGAATAGAAAAGGATGAGACAGCCCAGCAGAACATAAAGAGATATATACCCATGAAAGCTATCGCAAGCTTTGATAAGCTTATGATAGCAGATGTTAACGACTCGTGGATTGAAGAGTATTATTATATAATTAATTATAATGGGACAAGTTACCAGTTTACTATGTCAGATCAGGTAATGATGACGTCAACAGGACAATGGGGAAGGGATGTAGATTTTGGCATCAGTCCTGCAACAAGAGAGAAGCTTATTAATGACTTTATACGGAACAAGTTGAATGCGTTTTTAAATGATAGAGAGATTGCAGACAGCAACCTTCAATACTATATCAACATAACAGCCGACGACCCTCAGAAGACTGAGGTTATCAGAGGAATCAGTTTTATAGCCATGGCAGAGGGCATGCCGCTGCCTACGCTGAACCCATTTAAGAATGAAAAGTTTTACGCCTTTGCCTTAGGCGGAACTGAGATATACCGCAAAACTGAATAATTTGGTGTCAGGCACCAAAGATTCAAGATTTGCGCATGCTACATGAGTTTTATTATAGAAAGGTGGTTTTATTAATGATGAACAACTGTAGTTTTATGGGGAGACTAATCCAAGACGCTGACACTAAGACTTTTAGCGAAAATGCTAAGCATGTTTCCA
>JAQZBM010000044.1 GCA_029238945.1 Clostridia bacterium | reverse complement strand
TTATCTACAAAAATTCCGTTCAGCTCAGGGTTGGAATACTGATCTCTTTTCTTGATGACATTTATCAAGGTATCTGTTTTGCCGAAACGTGTAAAGGCTTCTCTTATGCCCTTAAACAAAGGGTAGTCTGTCATTCCGTCGATGCCTAGCTTATGATACTGCTCTATATATGTTGGGCTGTTGTCATTCCAAACCTCACCCAGCAGATAAAAATCAGGGTATTTGGCTTTTATGTCATTTGCAAATTCATTCCAGAAGGGTTTCGGTACGTGCCTTACGGTGTCCAGTCTCATGCCGTCAATACCTGTCTGCTCAATCCACCACAGTGCATTTTCTATGAGGAAGTCCTTTACTTCGGGATTCTCCACGTTAAAATCAGGAAGGTCATAAAGCCAGTTGTTTTCAAGCTCCTCCTGACTATTCCAGTTGCTGATGCCCTTCTTGGGATGAAACCAGTCAGCCGGTTTTTCCTTTAGCATCTGAGAGCTGGGACTGGTATGATTTACAACGTAGTCAATCAAAACCTTTATATCTCTCTCGTGAGCCTCTGATACCAAGCTTTTTAAATCCTCCATACTGCCAAGGTGGGGGTCCACCTTGTAAAAATCATTTATCCAGTAGCCGTGATAGCCGCCCTCGGTATTCTCTGCCACTGGAGTAATCCATATGGCTGTGGCGCCTAAATCTTTTATATAGTCAAGCTTATCTATAATGCCTTGAAAATCTCCTCCGTGGTATGCTCTGGGACTATTCTTATCAACATCCTTAAACTGGTTGGTGCTCTCGTCGCCGTCTGCGAAGCGGTCTGTCATTATAAAATAAATTAAATCCCCGCTTGTGAAGACTCCTCCGTCGTTATCTACCTTATACTGCATTTCCTGTTCAACTGCTGTTTTGCTGTCGGCATTTGAAGCCGTGTTCTCCGGCGTTGCAGCTGTGCCCTGACAGCCGGAAACAAGAAGTATTACAGAGGTAATCAGTGCTAGTACTTTTTTACTCATTTTTTCGCCTCCTCAAGATGATTTTACATTAATTTATAGTTCTATGCAACCGTTTGAACTGTATGATATAATTATTGATAAATAGCATATAAGTGTTTAAAATACTGGATTTTATAGCAACGGAGATGGTGCAATGAAGCTTGGACTTGAAAACTGGAGAAGCTTTGAAAGAGGAATTGAGAAGGAATACTTGGAAACAAACGGCTTAGGCAGCTTTTGCTCTTCAACGGTGATTGGAGCAAACATTAGGAAATACCATGCCTTGCTGAATGCATCTTTGGTACCGCCAATAAATAGAATGGTACTGCTGTCAAAGCTTGATGAGGAAGTAACAATAGGAAATGAGAATTTCAGCATAAGCAGCAATGAATATGCGGGCAAAATAGAAGAGGGCTATAAGTATCTTAGAAGCTTTTCTAAGGATTTGCTGCCTAAGTTCAGCTATGCCATAGGTGATGTGTCCATAGAAAAAACTATTGCAATGCAGTATGGGAAGAATACAACAGCCATCTGCTATAAAGTTAGAACCGGAAGAGAACGTGTCAGTATGCGCTTCACCCCCCATGTAAATTACAGAGACCATCACAGCACCAGCAAAAAAGGCGGCTTCTCCTACAGCCAATATCATGATGACAATGTGCTGCACCTGACAGAGCAGGAGACTAAGCTGGATTTGAAAATACTCTCAAACTGCAGCTATGAAATAAGTGAAGGCTGGACCTTGCCGATTTTCTACAGGAATGAAGCAGAGAGAGGACTCTCACCTATAGATTTTCACTACATACCGGGATACTTTACCTATGAAATGGAGCCCCATGGAGAGTACCTGATATGCTTTGCTGCAACCATAGAGGAAGAGCTTGATATTGACCCTGCTTCAATAATCAGAGAGGAAGAAATAAGAAGACGGAAGCTTATTGATATGGCAGGCTGTAAGAAGCCTATGCTTAAGGCTTTGGTACTGGCAGCTGACCAATTTATAGTGAAGCGTTTCTCTACAGGAACTAAGACTGTTATAGCAGGATATCCATGGTTTACGGACTGGGGCAGGGATACCATGATTGCTTTCACGGGACTTACTCTGGCAACGGAAAGGTTTGAGGACGCAAGGGAAATACTGTTGACCTTTACTAAGCATATAAAGCATGGCTTGCTGCCTAACATGTTTCCCGATGAGGGCTGTCAGCCTATATACAATACCGCGGATGCCACCTTGTGGTTTTTCTACGCTGTGTACAAATATTTGCAATACACCAAGGATGAAGAAACTGTAAGAACAGAAATTTATCCGCATCTGAAGGAAATTATAGAGCATCACCGCAAAGGCACGATGTTTGACATATATATGGATGAGGACGGTCTGCTTTCGGCAGGCAGCGAGGGTACACAGCTTACATGGATGGATGTGAAGGTAGGGGACTGGGTAGTGACGCCAAGACACGGCAAGGCAGTGGAGATTAATGCTCTCTGGTATAATGCTCTGAAAATAATGGAGAAGCTGTCAGAAAGCTTTGGAGAAGAGAGCAGCTGGTATCGGGATGCGGCGCAAAGGGTGAAGGAGAGCTTCAATGAGAAGTTTTGGAACAAGGATAAGCAGTGTCTCTTTGATGTCATACAGAAGGACAAAAGAATAGACAGTATGCGGCCTAACCAGATTATTGCAGTCAGCCTTCCTTTTGAAATACTGGAAAAGGATAAGTGGAAAATGGTGGTGCAAAAGGTACATGAGAAGCTTTACACCCCATACGGCTTAAGGACCCTGTCAAATGATGAGAAAGATTATAAGGGAATTTATATTGGAGATGTTTTGAGACGTGACGGGGCATACCATAGGGGTACTGTTTGGCCGTGGCTTATAGGTCCCTTTGCAGATGCATACCTTAAGGTAAACGGCAGCTCTGAAAGCGGCAGAGAACAGGCAAAGGAAATGCTGGAGCTGTTTTACGGACATATGGGTGATGCATGTATAGAAAGCATATCAGAGATACTTGACGGCGATGAGCCTTTTTACCCCAGGGGCTGCATGGCACAGGCATGGTCTGTGTCAGAGGTTTTGCGAGCATACATAGAAGCAGATAAAGGAGTGGATGAAAATTAGAAGCTACAAGGTGAATGAATACATCACAAAATACAGCTTTGGAGAGCCTATAGAAACCTATGCTGTTGTTATGGAGGGAAAAGAGACGGTAAAAGACAGTATAGATTTTCTAGAGGTGCAGGAGACTGAAAGGCTTTGCTTCAGGTACCAAATGAAGCACGATGATATTGTGCTGGGTCTGGGGGAAAATCAAAGAGGGATAAACAAAAGAGGAGGCCTGTACCATTCTTATTGTACCGATGACCCCCTTCATACGCCTGATAAAAGGTCCTTATACGGAGCACATAACTTTATCGTAGTGGATGGTGAAGCACCCTTTGGAGTCTTTATGGATTTCCCCGGCAGGGTAAGCTTTGATATAGGCTTCAGCCATAAGGACAAGCTTGAGATAGCACTTGAGGGACAGGACGCTGATGTCTATATAATAAAGGATAAGGATTTAAAGTCAATAGTCAGAGACTTTCTGCGACTCATCGGGCAGTCCTATGCACCGCCGAAATGGGCCTTCGGTTATCAACAAAGCCGTTGGGGTTATTTCAATGCCTCTGATGTGGAGAAAGTGACAGAAGGCTTCCTGAAGCATGATATTCCTTGCGATGCCATATACCTGGATATTGACTATATGGAGGCTTTCAAGGACTTTACGGTAAATCAGGAGCGTTTCCCCAACTTTGGACAATTTGTGGATAAGATTAAGAAAAAAGGCTTCAGGTTAGTGCCTATAATTGATGCGGGAGTCAAAATCGAGAAGGACTATGAGATATACGAGGAAGGGGTGCAAAAGGGTTATTTCTGTGCTGATGAGAAGGGTGAGCCTTTTGTTGCCGCTGTCTGGCCCGGCAAGGTTCATTTCCCGGATTTCTTAAACAGTGATGCTCAGAAATGGTTCGGGTCAAAATATAGACTGCTTATAGACCAAGGCATTGAAGGCTTTTGGAATGATATGAACGAGCCCGCTATATTCTACTCGGAAAAAAGGCTTAAGGAGGCTGTTGAGGTTGCCAAGAGTGCAGCGGATGAAAACCTGGATATCAATGGCTACTTCAAACTGATAGGTACCTTTAACGGCTTATCAAACAGCTCTGAGGATTACAATAGCTTCTATCACAATATGGATGGCAGAAAGATAGTTCACCATAAGGTGCACAACCTATACGGCTTTTATATGACGAAGTCAGCTGCAGAAGGCTTCAGAGAGATTGAGCCTGATAAACGCTTCCTGCTTTTCTCCAGAGCATCCTATATCGGAATGCACAGATATTCAGGTATTTGGACAGGAGACAACAGCTCATGGTGGGAGCATATTCTGCTGAATCTGAAGATGATGCCCTCAGTGAACATGTGCGGCTTCCTGTACTCAGGGGCGGATACAGGGGGCTTCGGAGGCAATGCCAGCGCACAGCTTCTCATAAGATGGATGCAGCTTAGCTTGTTTACACCACTATTTAGAAATCACGCTGCAGCAGGGACAAGGAATCAGGAGCCCTTTGCCTTCGACGAAGAAACCACAGGCATACTGAGAAATATATTAAAGCTCAGATACTCTCTGATTCCATATATTTATTCCGAATATATGAAAGCACTGCATAGCTATGATATGTATATCAAGACCTTAGCCTTTGAGTACCATGATGAAATATCCAGAAGGGTGGAAAATCAGCTGCTGGTTGGAGACTCCCTTATGATATGTCCTATTTATGAGGAAAATGCAGCAGGAAGATATGTTTGGCTTCCGGAGGATATGCTTCTTCTGAAATACGGCAGCTCCGGTGAAAAGAGCTTCAGCATTGCCAGGAAGGGACATATGTACCTTGAAGCAGGACTTGAAGAAATACCGGTTTTCATAAGAAAAAACAGAATGCTGATTGCGGGCAGGACTGCAAGCAATGTAGACTCCTTAGCAGGGGATGAGCTTTTCATTACAGCCTATGTTGAGGATAAGGCAAGCTATAGGTATTATGATGACGATGGAAGATCTTTTGAATATAAAAGAGGAGGGTACTCAGAGATATTGATTGACATAATGAAGGAAGCAGAGGGTTTCAAAATTGATATTAAGAATAACGGGAATGACAAGGTTAAGAAAATCAGCTTCGAAATAGCAGCAAGTGACGGCAGTATTGTAAAAAAGACCTTGAAGCTGGATTAGGGGACATAGGGAAAGAACTCAAGCTAAGCTCGAGTTCTTTTTTATAATATTCCCAAAATGCCGTATATCTACATTTTGACACCCTAGCCTCAGCTAGGTGGGTATCCCGACTTGGTTTCACGTCTTCCTCCGTAAACTGTGAGGCCTGACCCTACGGCAATGTACAGGGATTCCCGTATTTACTCTGTGGGTTCAAAATTGTAGATTCCACAAACATTCCAGGTACGTTGTTACAGCAATTTCTTGCTGCAATTATATAGTACCCAAAACTGATATCGGTTATTTATATATTAACATAATTTTTTTTTACAGTCGAGAACCCGCTAATGACGACAATCGCTATTGAAGTCCTTGTAGCCTGATTAGATGTGAATATCAGGAATTATCTGTAAATTTCAGCCTATAAAAGTATATAGATTCTTTTGGGTATTTATGCAATATTTATTGACCTTAAATTAACTTTACAGATATACTTATTTTAAGGATTATGAAAAACTAAATAATAGAAATGGGGGAGGAATGTACTTGAAGCATACTGTTATTGATTTTCAAAAAATGACAGAAACTATAGTTAAAGATGGTCGAAAGCATGAGTACCCGATTGAAGAGCTTGAGGTATATGAAAGTTATCTTCACTATAAAAGAAATTATGTTAATCATCCGTACCATCAGCGAATAGAGTATCATTTGTTTCCTGAGGAGAACATTGGGATTTATTCCTTGGTGCAGTATAAGGATGCTATATTTGATAAATCAGATATATATAAGTACTATGTGGATATGGTCGGCGTAGAAAAAGCCGATAATAAATGGAGCGCCAAGGATTTATATTTAGATTTTATGATAATGTGCGACGGAAAATACTATGTAGTAGATGTTGATGAGTTCAATGAGGCCATTAAGGAAAAGCAGCTGAGCGAGAAGGAAGTTTCAGATGCTCTGGCGGGCTTGGATAACATACTCAAAGGCTATTATGAAAGCTTTGATATTGAAAAGTATATAGCTTTACTAAAATCAAAGCACGGGAATAAGCTTTTGTTTTCAAAAAATAGATAAATAGCACTAATGCTTTTACATTATACTGATGAAAGATTCCCTACCGTCATCCTGTAGGGAACGACCCCCGTGTCGTTCCGCATCTTTTCACAGTTAAACCTCAAGATTCTTCACTTCCGTTCAGAATGACTGCATAGGCAATTGTAATATATTTAGATAATGTATCTCAAAAAATTTAATTGCTTAAAATGCCAATATTTTAAGCAATTAAAACAAGTTAAGAATTGCCTGACAGTCATTCAAATGATTGTCAGGCATATTAATTTTTAAATAACCAAAAATAAATATGAACCCCTAAAAAAATCAAAGGTTTTTCATTGGGAGGTGCTATAATGGATAACAAGATAAGAGAAGGACTTATTCCTACACTTCTTGGTACAGCTGTAACAGCTGCAGGACTTGCTGCATACGCAGCTTATCCGGTAACAGGAGCGGGAATTGCCGGCTTTGGCTTAGCGCACTTAGTATTAGGCGGTATTGACTTGGCAACTCATCATAACGACAATAACGGTGAAATACGCGACAACAACCAAAGATAATATTTAGCAGAAGAGCTGTCTTTTAAGACAGCTCTTCTGCTAAAATAATTAACCAAATTTCAAACATTTTCTATAAACCTCCAAGGTTTTCTCAGCAGTTTTCTCCCAGGAGTATTCCTTAGCCTTTGCCTGACCCAGAAGGCTGTAACGCTGCCATAATGCTTCATCTGACAAAAGCTTAAGTATCTGCTCCCCAATCTCTCCTGTATTGTAAGGGTTTGACAACAGTGCTGCATCTCCGACGATTTCCGGTATGGATGAAACCCTAGAGGTGACTACCGGAGTTCCGCACTGCATAGCCTCAAGAGGAGGCAGGCCAAAGCCTTCATATAGAGAGGGATAGACAAAAACCTCAGCTCCGTTATAGAAGAAAGGGAGATCATTAGTCGGAACAAAATTCATGAACTTCACACTGTCAGTAAGCTTAAGCTTCTCTGTAAGGCTCCAAAGCTGAGGATATGAGCGCGAATGCTCTCCCAATATAAGCAGATATAAAGGGTCTTTGTGGTTCTCTTTTACCTTTTGGAAGGCTTCTATAAGCCTTGCGATGTTTTTACGGGGGCTGAAGCCGCCCAGGTATAGTATATAGCGGCTGTCTATGCCGTATTTATTGAAAATGACATTTCTAGCTTTGTCTCTGTCCATAGGCTGATATATATCGTCTGCAGCCAGATGGGTCACTGTGATTTTGTCGTCGCTTACACCGAAATATCTTTGTATATCCGATTTGGAGTAATTTGACACCGTGATTATATGAGAGGCGTTTTCTACTATATAGGGAGTATTTTTGAAGGTATAATCCAAATGAGGCCTGTCGACGGTTTCCGGCATGACATAGGGTATGACATCATGAAGTGTTACTATATTACTGCAATTGAGATTTGTGGGCAGTCCTATGCCGTTTACTGTGTTGTGGAAGAAATCAATAGGGAAGTCAAGCTTCCACCTTACCTGATAAACCTTATTCCAAAAATCCGAGCGTCTTTCTCCTATAAGCATGCTCTTAGGGATGCTGTTGATATCAAACAAGTCTGTCTTGCTGTCGTTAGGATAGAACATAAATATGCCGTTTAAATCCTCATACTTTTGTATATTTGTCAGCAGATTGGTAGTGTAGGTCGCAAGACCTGAGCCTATATGCCAGGTTATTACCCTTCCATCCATGCCAAGTATCATAATAAAACCTCCAGACGCTTGCCTTGCTTCAGGAAAAAATACTCATCTATATATACTATGAAAATATTATCCTTATGTTACAGCAAAAGTTATTTTTGTATTATAGGTGGGATACTGGTAGAATTAAATTAATAAGGATATTAAGAGGTGGATTTATGAATATACATGTTGAAATAAAGGAAAAAGCAGTTGAATTAATGAGAGCTAAGGGCATAAAGGCAATGATACTGAGCCCATCTTCGAATATGTTTTATATTACAGGCTTTAACACCTTTCCCGGTGAAAGGCTGCTGATAAACGTATTAACAGATAGCGGACAAAGCATATTTATAGCTCCTAAGCTCTATGAAAGCGAGGTCAGGGAAAAGGCTGAGTTTGACGAATTATACAGCTGGAATGACAATCAAGACCCCGGGGAAATCATTAAGGCCTTAGCGGAAAAGCACAGCCTGCACAGCTGTACGATAGCTATAGAGGAAACTATGTGGTTTACAGTCTTTGACAAGATATTTGACACTCTGGAATCGGTAAAGTATGTCCATGCATCTGAGATAACAGGCGAGCTCAGACAATGCAAAACCTCCTTTGAGGCAGATAAGATGAGAAGGGCTTCAAAGATTGCAGACAGAGCCTTAAGCAATATATTGAACAGCATAAAACCTGGTATTACAGAGGCAGAAGTAAGGGATATGCTGGAGGCTGAAATGCGGGTTCTCGGAGCGCAAGGGCCTTCCTTCCCAACCATAGTGGGCTCAGGACTTAACGGTGCACTGCCCCATCACAGCACGGCTGACAGAGTGCTGAAGGAGGGGGATGCAGTAGTAATTGATTTTGGCTGTATTGCAGATAATTACTGCTCTGACACTACCAGAACCATTGTGGTAGGAGAGGCCTCAGAAAAGTTTAAGAAGGTATATGAGATATTAAAGACTGCACAGCAGCTTGCCATAGAAAGTGTTAGACCGGGAGTGAGGGCAAAAGAGGTTGACTATGCCGCAAGAAAGTACATAACTGACAATGGATACGGAGAATATTTCATTCACAGGACAGGTCACGGCGCAGGGCTTGAGGTACATGAAATGCCTTATATAACAGAAGACAGCCAGGTAATTCTGAAACCCCGCATGGTATTCAGCATTGAGCCCGGAATCTACCTGGAGGGCGAGTTCGGTATCCGCATAGAGGACCTTGTCATGGTTACGGAAGACGGCGTTGAGGTCTTAAACAGCTTCAGCAAGGAGCTTATAGAGCTGTAGGGTTGACCTATGTGTCATCCCGCCCAAATACAATAAAAAATTTACAAAACTTAGGAAAAAACTGAATAATATAGAAAATTTATCAGATAATATAAATGGGTATATAGAGCCGATAAAAGTTTAAAAATTTAGAAAATTGAGAAGGTAATTTGACTCAACTATAGAATATAATACTAAGAACTTAATTATATTCAAATCCCGAGATGATTTCTAATCATTGGTTCTAAAGTGCATAATTATTAATAATAATTAGCATGAAGACATCTTTTCTAAATTCGTTACACTCTATGTCCTAAGTCCCGGCATACTCCGGGATGGTTAATACAACTATCAGTAACCAAAATTATTGACAGGGGGTAATAAAAATGGTTAAGTTTATTATCGGCGTTAAAGGTTCAGGCAAAACAAAAAGAATGATTGCAATGGCAAATGAAGCCAGCAAGGCTTCAGACGGGTCTGTGGTCTATATAGACAGGGATAAGAAACACATGTACGACTTGGACAGCAGCTTGAGATTCATTGAGACAGGCGAATTTCGTATGACTAATCTAAAGTCATTTTATGGCTTTATCTGCGGTGTACTTTCACAGAACTACGATACAACGGAGATTTTTATAGACGGGCATAAACTGATATCAGAGGCAAAGGATGATTGTCTGGAAGACTTTATAAACAACCTAAAGCAGCTGGCAGAACAGTTCAATATAAACTTTGTACTAAGCTGCAGCAGAAGTAAGGAAAGCGTTCCCGGCTTCTTGGAGCCGTATATCATTTAATTAAGCAGGAAAACAATATATATTAAATATATCAAAGGCTGAATATATAATTCAGCCTTTGTTTTTATATGAATTATGCTAAAATAATATTATAATTTAAGCAAAGAATCGGAAGGAGCTCTTTTTTACTATGGGATTAACTGAAGGCTTATTAAATCTGGGAGGCTTTGAAAATAGGATAATCGGAGAGAAAACCATTCCTGCCAAGGAGGCAGTATGGTCGGATTACCCGGAAAATCTCTCTGAGGAGCTTAAGGAATTTTTGAGGAGTCAAGGCATAGAAAAGCTGTACTGCCATCAGACTGAGATGTTTGAAGCAGCGTCCCGGGGCAAAAATATAGTTATAACTACCTCCACCTCCAGCGGCAAGACCCTTAGCTTTTTGCTGCCTGTAGTACAGAAAATCTTGGAGGATCCCACAACGAGAGCTATATTTTTATACCCTACCAAGGCCTTGGCCCACGACCAATACAGGAACCTTGTACCCATACTTGAATATTTCGGGCCGAAGAGAATACAAGCGGGCATATATGATGGGGACACCCCCAGCAATGAACGGTCAAGAATCAGAAAAAATGCCAACATAATACTTACAAACCCGGAAATGCTGAACAGCTCCTTTATACCAAACCACAGCGTATACGGCTTCAATCATATGTTTTCAAGGCTTAGCTTTATAATAATAGATGAGCTGCACTATTACAGAGGCGCCTTCGGTTCTCATATGGCAAACATAATGAGAAGACTCAGAAGGATTTGCAGCTACTACAGATGCAGCCCGCAGTTTCTATGCAGCTCTGCCACCATTGCCAATCCCAGGGAGCTTGCAGAAAACATATCGGGAGAACCCTTTGAGGTGATAAATAGGGATGGCTCCCCTTCAGCTGAGAAAACGGTTGTATTCTGGCAGCCGCCTTTAGTAAGAGATACACAGTACAGAAGGACTCCGGAGGCAGAGGCTTCCGAGTTCATACCCTCACTGGTGGAGCAGGACATAAAGTTCATTACCTTCTGCAAAACCCGCAGAGAGGTTGAGGTTGTGCTGAAGGAGGTCAGAGACAGGCTTACAAATATGGACAACAAGCCAACCTTAGGGCGGAATCTGTCTCACTTGGTAAGCGGCTACAGAGGAGGATATACACCGGAGGAGAGAAAGGAAATAGAGGGTAAGCTGTCAAGCGGCAGGCTGGCAGGGGTCGTTTCCACAAATGCTCTGGAGTTGGGTATAGATATAGGTAAGCTTGATTTGGTCATATCAGCAGGCTTCCCCGGTACCAAGGCATCCTTCTGGCAGCAGCTGGGAAGAGCAGGACGACGGGGCGGCAAGTCCTTCGGCGTGCTTATACTGGATGTTACTCCCAATGACCAATACATAGCCGTGGATAAGAACTGGCTTTTTGAAAGCGGTGTAGAAAACGCCGTAATAGATAAGAATAACCTTTTCATACAGCTGGCACATGTCAGAGCGGCGGCAGCAGAGCTTCCCTTAAGCTTGGATGATGCAGCGGTATTTCCTGACCTGGGAGAAATTGTACCGGTGCTTATAGAGGCAAAGGAGCTGAAAAACGACAGCGGCAAGTTTGTCTGGACAGGCAATGAGTTCCCTGCAGGGGATTACAGCTTAAGAAACATAAATAATAAGACCTATAAGGTAGTAAATAAAATGACCGGAACAGTAATTACGGAGATGGATGAATATCTGGCTTTCCATGAAGTACATCCAAAGGCTATTTATATACACGACAGCATGCAGTACATGGTGGAAAACCTGGATATAACCAACAGGATTGCTTACGTGTTCCCTGTTGATATGAACTATTTCACTGTTCCCTTTGTTGAAACTGATGTCAGGGTTATGAGAGAATTTAAAAGTCAGGAAATCGAACGTACACAGGTAAGCTTCGGGGATGTGAAGGTCAAGGAGGCAGTGCCGGCGTACAAAATGGTACAGTTCCACAACCATCAGAATCTGGGCTTTGAGAGGATTACTCTTCCTCTCTTTCAGGAGCTGGAGACTGAGGGCTTGTGGTTTACTGTAGATGACGAGGTAGACAGAGTATTCAACTCCTATACCCAGTATAACTACTACAACGGCTTGAAACACAGTCTGCTGAATGCCGCCATGAGAAGAACCATGTCAACGCCGGAGGATATGGCGGGAACTGTTTTCAATACAAAGAATGAACAGGGAGAAATAAAGAAATCCCACATACTTCTGTATGACTTGTACCCGGGAGGCTTGGGCTTTACAGAGAAGGCATACGACTTCAGCAGAGAGATAATAAACGATGCAGTCACTCTGGTGCAGAACTGCCGCTGCGAAAGCGGGTGTCCTGCCTGCGTAGGCGATTACCACCTGGACAAGAAGCTTATAAGCTGGAGCTTGAAGTGTATGCTGGAGAAGGCAGAGGCTCCGAAGGAAATAAGGAAGCCTGAGAAGCCGCCTAAGGTAGTCATAGACTATATGTGCAAGCTCCATGAGCTGCCTTCAAGATGGCAGGAGTTTGTAAACTATCTGCGTTCTCAGGGCGAGTACCTGAACAGCTTTTTGAGCACCATACAGAACGTTGAGGTGCAGGGGTCTGTACTGGTATTCCATACGGACTACAAATTCTATGAGGATTGGATGCTGGACAGCTCCAACAAGAACAGATTGGTAAATGTGATAAAGAGATATGTGGAAGCTCCTAAGGGCTTTGATATTGCTGTAAAGACAGTTGGAAACGACAATAATGATATTAAAGAAAAGCTCATGAGGAGATACGACGATTTGGTAAAGTAGGTGGAAAGGTGCTTGAGGATTTATACTGCAAACTGAATAAAAGCTGTGACGAGGCTGACAAGACTTCTTACCGGGAACTGAACAAGGAGTTTGAAAGGCTGAATGAGTATCAGAAGGCTGCAGTATTGGATCACAGCAAGGCACTGCTGGTGAATGCACACGTCGGAAGCGGCAAGACCACTGTGCTTATCAATAAAATAATGTATCTTCACTTTGTGAAGGGGGTAGCACTGCAAAGTATGGCAGTGCTTACTTTTACCAATAAGGCAGCACAGGAGATAAAGGACAGGATGAAAAGGCTGGACAGCAGTGTGAAGGATGAGGATATGAGGTTTTTCGGAACCTTTCACAGTGTGGCAAGGACTCTCCTGTCAGGAGTGCTTCCTATAGAGAACCTGGGCTTCACGCCTAATTTCTCTGTTATTGACACTGATGAGGCTCTGGAGCTTTATGACCGTGTGATAAATGAAAATAAATTCTCCGTCAAGTACAGAAACAAGCTGCACAGAAGGCTGGATAAGCTGAAACAGGGTAAGCTTTTGTACGGCAATATGAAGCATGATGATGACTTGAGGGAATTTTACAA
>JAQZBM010000043.1:15654-23915 GCA_029238945.1 Clostridia bacterium | reverse complement strand
GAATTTGTCTGCGGTAACAGAGCGCTTTCGGACTACAGATACAAGAATGCCCTTGTAAATAAGCTGGGCGCCTATCTCTCTGCAAACGAACAGGATGTGGAGAAAGCATATCTGAAATTTAATGGGGATTACAAAAATCTTCAGAAGCAATTAAGCGTCCTCAGAGGCGAGCTTACCGGCATCGATGCGCAAAGGCTGCTGCAGAAAGCTGAGGAGGTTAAGGGCTTCAGAGTTGTAAGTGAGGTTTTTGAAAATCGTGATTTCAGTGATATAAAGCTTATTGCACAAACAATTGTGTCTAACCCTTCATATATAGCACTTTTAGCTGTGAAGAATGAAAATACCCAAGTGATATTCACTCGTTCTGATGATGTCCAGGTTAATATGAATGACCTGCTGCGTTCCATTCTTCCCGCTATAAACGGCAAAGGCGGCGGAAGCAGCAAAGCAGCACAGGGCGGCGGCAATGGAGACATACATGGCGCACTGAGCTCTGCTATTGAGGGCTTGAGAGCATAGCAATAAGGATGCAGTTCATAACACTGCATCCTTATTTATTGTTATTATCCTTTAAATACTTCGACTCCAAATCCTCTATAAATTCCTCTGAAACTGCCTTATCACCCTGTTTATGCAAATGCTTGCTGCAAAGCTGCTGTACCTCCAGCTTGCAGGACAGCTCCTTAAGATACACTCTCATCTGCTTTTTCAGCTCATCCTCAATATCATCTATTATCTCGCCCAGCTCATCAGCCCTGTCTATTGCCTCTTCTGCATCATGCTTGTGCACCAGAGCAATACGACTTAGCTCCTCGGCTCCGCCTACAAGCAATCTGTAAGAATTACTCAGGGATGCAAGCATTTCAATCATAACCTTTATATCCTTACACAAAATCTCATCTCTAAATGTATCACTGCTATTTGCAGTCATAATGTCACCTTCTTTGCAATAAGTGATATAATAATATAAACTGTTTAGCACAAATGTATTGTCATAAATAAATATATTAGATTATTATGTAAAAATTCTTATTATATTGACTATACTTAACTTTTTATTTGGTCTTCAAAATATGCGGATATTCTTATATAATATACTTATTGTTTTTGTGCAAGAAAAGCATTAATTAAATAAAAATTCAGAGGTGGAAAAATGGACTTCATGGCAGCAGCTAATCAAATACTCATATTGTTTATAATCATGTTCATCGGCTTAATAGCAAAAAAGAAAAACATAATTAATGAAACTGTAGAAAAATCAATTTCTACTTTGCTTATAAAAATCGGACTGCCCTCGCTTGTCATTGCGTCATCAGCAATACAATACAGCAGTGAAATCATACCGAATATGTTGAACATTTTCCTTATTACCTTGCTTTCCTATGTTGCCATAATAGCCATAGGCATGCTGACCTCTTCATTGTTCAAATTCGATAAGAATAGCGGAAGAGTATATCTCTCTCTTATAGTATTTGCCAATGTCGGCTTCATGGGCTATCCTCTTGCGAAAGCTTTGTACGGCGATATCGGTGTATTCTATACCTCCATAGTAAACTTAGTTTTCACATCCTTTCTGTGGACTTACGGAATACTGCTTTATAACAGCGATGGTAAAATAAACGCGAAAAATCTTTTGAATATCGGTACAGTTTCATCTTTAATTACAGTGCTGATATTCATATTTCAAATCCCCATTCCAGCACCGGTGCTGTCAGCCTTTGACCTCATAGGCAAAATGGCGACTCCTTTATCTATGATTATGATAGGTTCACTGATTGCAGATATTAACCTAAAGGAGCTTTTTACAGATTGGCGGGTCTACTGGACATCGCTTTTGAAGCTTATTTTGATTCCTATAGCTACAGCAATTATACTTAAGCTGTTAGGTTATAATGAAATAGTCATCGGCATCTGTACCCTGATGGCTGCTATGCCGGCAGGAGCTACAAACTCGATTTTTGCAAAGGAATTCGATGTAAATCCTACCTTTGCATCTGTTGGAGTATTCATGACCACTCTGCTTAGTATAGCTACAATGCCTTTAATTTTATATTTTTTAACCATATAAAACGTACTAATATTTCTACATTATATTATTGTCTTTACGATGAAAGACTCACTTTGTCATCCTGAACGCAGTGAAGGATCTTTTCATAGTTTTATATTAAGATTCTTCGCTTGCGCTCAGAATGACGACAAGGTAGTTTTAACATATTTAGCACATTATATATAAATTGTTTAGCATGAAATGTATAAACAAGTTTAATTAAGGAATATTGCTATATAGTATTTTCTAAGCCGAAATTTACTACTCATTATTTTCCCGTTCCATAGAATACTATTATTGAAAGGTGGTGTTTTATGTGAACAGAGAACAGGATACAGCATATAAAACATTGAAGGGCGTCAGAAAAAGCAAGACAGGCAGAAATATACTGGTGCCTGAGGCAAAAAATGCTTTAGACAGCTTCAAGGTTCAGGTTGCTTCAGATTTGGGAATCAACTTCTCTCAGGCAGATAAGGGCAGCTTCACTTCCAAAGACTGCGGCAAGGTAGGCGGAGAAATGGTTCGCAGAATAATAAATCAAATGAAGCAGGAAATGATTAATAGCACCCAAAACAACAGGTATCAATGAAAAACTTTTAACCGAAACAGCTTCATCAAGTTGGTTTTCGGTTTTTTTCTTATGTAAATTTTGAATTTGAAAGTATGCACTTTGTATGATATAATCGATAAATGTCAATACTGATATTGACTCATGGGGGTAGATGGGTGCTGGTGTGCCCTCTGGTCTTCAAAACCAGTTGTGCGGGGTTGGTAGCCTCGCAGGTGGGTTCGATTCCCACATACTCCCGCCAATTTGAATTTAATACTTTCAGATAGATGGAAAGGGCAGACACTCATAGAGTGAGCCCTTTTTTGTTTTGGTTTGAAGTTTATACTATAAAAAAACCCATTGAGTTGCCTCAATGGGTTTTACTTCAACACTAATTATCTTCTGTCTCTGTTGAAATCTCTGTTGTTGTTTCTTTGATTCTTTCTTGCTCTTCTGCAATCAGGGCATCTTTGTGGTTCGTTTTCAAAACCCTTTTCTTGATAGAAAGCTTGCTCGCCTTCTGTAAATACGAATTCTGCACCGCAATCCTTACAAGTTAAATTCTTATCTGCCATTATACTCTACCTCCTGTTATTTATTAAGGATTCAACTTCATAATTTCTTATTCCTAATAAATAATCAGGTAAGTTTATTTGTTAAATCTCTTTTACCAACTAATTATAGCATCAAAAGAAAATCATGTCAATACAATGCTTATAAACTTTTTTTGTAACTTACAAATATTTTATAAGCATTTCGTTGCTTTCCCTATCCTTTACCGCCAGCCTCGCATATTGTCCGTTCAAGCCTTCAAAGCCTTCCGGCGTCCGGATAAGTATCCTGTGCTGCAGCAGCTTCTCCTTCAGCTTCCATGCATCAGTTCTTTCGTCAAGCAGCTTAACCAAATGAAAGTTCGCCGAGGATTTATATACCTTAATCTTCTCGATTCTGCTCAAGCTGTCATAGAGATACTTGCGTTCTTCCTCTATCCATTCCTGTGAACGTCTTATATACTCCTTATCCTTAAATACGCTGCGTCCTGCGATGACGGCTGCCGTATTCACATTCCAAGGTTCCAGACCTTCCTTGATGTCATTCAGCCATATTGAGTCCTGACATACAGCATAGCCCAGCCTTATGCCCGGCATGCCGAAGAACTTGGTGGCTGCCTTTACCACTAGTACGTTAGAGTAATTCTGCAATTCACTTATCATGCTGTTTGCTGGGTAATCCGGAGTAAACTCCATAAACGCCTCGTCTATGATAAGCCGGCTTCCCTTTTCCTGCAGCCTGCCCGCCAGTCTCACCATCTGACTCTTGGTCACAAGAGTTCCTGTAGGATTATTGGGATTGCATATTACAACCACGCTGTCCCGATCTGCCGAACCTGCAATATAGTCAATGTCAACCTGCTGAAGCTCTTCATCAAAGGCAGCTGCGGAAATAAAGTCCATATGGTAAAAGGAAGCCGCTCTGGAGTACTCAGAGAAGGTAGGTGCAAGTCCTATGACCTTCTTCTTCCCCGACTTGCCTATGGCTTTGTACAGAAGCTCCACTGCACCGTTTCCCGGCACTACATGGCTGCTGTCCTTAAGGCCTATATAATCTGCTATATCCTCTTTCAAAGCCCTATAGTTTATATCGGGATACCTTGTAAACTCATCAAGACTGTTCAGAAGCATCTTTTTAAAGCTCTCCGGCACCCCCAGAGGATTAATGTTTGAACTAAAATCAATTATCCTGCCTGTATATTCATATATATTTGCTCCATGAAAATTCATATACTCACCTGCCAGCCATATAAATTAAACCATATATTATTATTGCAGCTATATATGCTCCGTACATCAACCTTATTGTTTTTATTATATCTGCCTTTTCCAATGTTCTTGAAACCCTTCCTATGGTTGGCTTGTACACCGGCTTGCCGAAGTAATGATTGGTGCCTCCAAGCTGTATCCCAAGAGCACCTGCGGCAGCCGCTTCCGGATATCCGCTGTTTGGACTGCTGTGACTTCTGCCGTCCTTTTTGATGGTCTCCAGACTTCCTCTAAAATCCATACCCAGTACTAAGGCAGCTAAGGATATCAGTATAGAGGTTAACCTTGCCGGTATATAGTTTACCAAGTCATCAAGCTTGGCAGATGCCCAGCCGAAGTCAATATATCTGTCATTTTTATAGCCTACCATGGAATCCAGTGTATTGACTGCCTTATAAGCCATAGCCAGGGGCGCGCCTCCCAGCAGCATATAGAAAAGCGGCGCAATTACCCCGTCTGATGAGTTCTCGGCTATTGTCTCTACAACCGCTCTTGTTATCTGTGCCTCATCCAGATTGTCCGTATCTCTACCGACTATATATGAGGTAGCCTTCCGGGCAGCGGCAAAATCCCCTTTTTCCAGCTGCTTATAAACCTTCAGCCCTTCGCCTGCCAGACATTTTGCTGCCAGGCAGGTATACATCAATACAATATTTAGAATATGAAAAGCATATACGTTATAGCCGTAAGCTATTTTCAACAGATAATAGGGTATGAGGTAAAACACGGCGACAGTTGATATGGTAAGTAAAATCCCCATTAGCTTAAGACTGGCAGGAGATTTTACAAGCTTTCTTACAAACCCTTCAAAGCCTCTTATGTATAACCCTATCAGTCTTACGGGGTGAGGAAACCAATAGGGATCACCAAGAAATATGTCCAGCAACACCGCTGCAGCTATACTAACCATCGATGCCATCCTCTATAATCCTATATATTTTCTCCATATCCAAGCTTCCCCGCACTACTTCAGCAAGCTTATCATACTGCTGCTCCTTGAACTCCCAGTAATCCTGCACATCATACTCAACAGGCGGAAGCCCCTTCCTCTGTCTGACCATATTCAAGAAGCTCTCTGTATAAGCCTTATTGTCAAATATGCCGTGGAGGTATGTCCCGAATACTGTGTTATTATCGTTTATCATTCCGTCTATGCTCTCAAGAGCTGTGCCGTTTTGTGAAAAGGTATCGGCAAAGGGCTTGTATTTGCTTATGGCTAAGGTTTCACCCATATGTATCTCATAGCCTTTTATGCTTAAGCCGAATAACTTATCCCTGCCCGCTGTCAGGGTTGTAGTTTTCTCCTGTCTGAAAACAGTTTCGCATTCCAAGAGCCCAAGACCTTCTATACTTTCCAGATCAGACTCAGTCCTCTCCGGATCGTAGATTCTCTGTCCCAGCATCTGATAGCCCCCGCATATGCCAAAAACAACGCTTCCCTGCTGATAGCAGTCAAGTATTTTTCTCTTCATGCCGGTTTGTTCCAAAGAAGCCATATCCTTGATTGTACTCTTTGTCCCCGGAATTATTATTATATCAGGCTTACCCAGTTCTTCATGAGGTCTTACAAATCTCAGACTTACTCCCTTGTACAGCCTCAAGGCATTAAAATCTGTGAAATTTGACATATAGGGCAGGCTTACAACAGCAATGTCAGTTTCCCCCTGCTCGCCTTTCACATGCTGCAGCCAATCTGCTACGCTGTCCTCATCCTCGAGATAGTGGTGATAGTACGGCACTACGCCCAATACAGGCACCTTTATAATATCCTCCAGCATCTTAAGCCCGGGCTCCAATATCTCCAGGCTGCCCCTGAATTTATTTATGATTACTCCCTTAACACGTTTCCTTTCTTCCTCAGTCAGAAGCAGCATAGTACCCGCCAGAGAAGCAAACACACCCCCTCTGTCTATATCACCTACTAAAATTACCGGAGCATCTGCCAGCTTGGCCATACCCATGTTTACAAAATCCTCGGAATTCAGGTTTATTTCCGCAGGGCTGCCGGCACCCTCAATTACTACAATGTCACTTTTGTCAGCCAGCCCCCTGTATATATCTCTTATTTCATTTTTCAGCTGCTTCTTAAAGGCAAAATAATCAACGGCATCCATGTCAGAATGAACCTTACCCTTGATTATAACCTGGGATTTTCTGTCAGAGGTAGGCTTCAGAAGTATAGGATTCATAGCTGCAGTAGGGACCTTCCTAGCTGCTTCTGCCTGCATTACCTGAGCCCTTCCCATCTCAAGGCCTTCGTAGGTTATGTAGGAGTTCAAGGACATATTCTGTGATTTAAAAGGATTTACATCAAAGCCATCCTGTGTGAAAATTCTGCACAGAGCTGCAGCTATCATGCTTTTACCCACTGAGGAAGCCGTGCCCTGTATCATTATACCTTTGCCTCTTATACTATAATTGCTCATTTCATACATCCTTTATAGTTTATTAATTGCTTTTATCACGCAGTTTTCATCCTGAAGCTCCAAAACACTGTAGCTTCCCTGTTCAAAAGCAAAGCTCCAGATTTTTTCTGCAGCTATATCAAGAAGATAAGTAATGATTATCCTTAGTACTCCCTGATGTGCTACAAGTAATATATCCTTATCACGGTACTTTTGTATGATTTCATCAATACATGCTTTTACCCTCATGCTCATATCTGTAAAGCTTTCTCCCTGGTTGGGGGCTGTATTCTGCCAATCCGTCATCCAAGCCTGCCAGTTTTCTTGGTGCTGCTCAGATACTTCTGTGTAATGCTTACCTTCCCATTCGCCGAAATTGAGTTCTCTCAGCCTTTCATCCTTAAGTAAATCAATATCCCTGCCTTGGCAAAGGATTTCCGCAGTATCCACTGCTCTTTTCAGGTCGCTTGTTATGACTGCATCCAGGTTAATCCTTCGCAAAGCATGTCTCAAAAGCAAGGCCTGCTCCAATCCGTGCTCCGACAAACCGCAGTCAATCCAGCCATAGTAGCAGCCCTTTTTATTCAGCTCTGTTTCTCCATGTCTGACCAAATATAATCTTGTCATATAGTCAAATACCTCCAAAGCAGGGCAAAGAACAGAAGGTATGCGACCTCCATAACTTCATTGCCTGCTCCTATGGTGTCTCCGGTCATACCTTGAAGCTTTGAGTATATATAGCTTCTGAAAGCCAAGCCTGCAAAGAGTGTCAGAGCTATAGCAGCCAATCCGGTCAATCCGAACACCGCA
Source organism: Clostridia bacterium (assembly GCA_029238945.1). Classification (GTDB taxonomy): domain Bacteria; phylum Bacillota; class Clostridia; order Lutisporales; family Lutisporaceae; genus GWB2-37-7. The sequence goes on along the minus strand of JAQZBM010000043.1, from coordinate 16,283 downwards.
AATTGAAGTGCCCCTCCGATTATTGCCGCACCTGCCGTTCTCCCCCAGCCTTGTTTGCCCAGATACAGCGCTCCCATACCGCCCTCTGCTCTGGCATAAACAGAAAGCTTCATAAGAAGAGGCAGTATCGTCTTAGCCGCTGCAGGAGTCAACGCCAATACCCAGAAGATGCTTTTCTCCGGAATACTGTATAATATTGCGCCCTTAAAAAGCAGGTCAAAGGCCATTGCCAGAGCGCCATTGGTACCTATTCTGCTGTCCTTCATTATCTCCAGCATACGTTCTCTTTTTCGGGCAGAGAAAATACCGTCGCAGGTATCTGCAAGACCGTCCAAATGAAGGGCGCCTGTTACACATATATTTGCAAGCAAAGTGCAGACTATAGGGAAAAATCCGTCCAGAATATAGCCTGCTAAGTAATATATCACTGCATTTATAAGACCTACAATCAGTCCTACTATGGGGAAATATACTACTCCCTTAGCAAAGCTGTCTTCCTTTACGTCAATATTTATATTTATTGGCAGTCTGGTTAAAAACTGAAGAGCTAAAATAAAGCTGTCCATAGTTATTCCCCTTTACTTAATCTTCATTGGTATTCCGCATACGGTAAGGTATACCTCGTGACA
>JAQZBM010000043.1:0-15636 GCA_029238945.1 Clostridia bacterium | reverse complement strand
TGCCCGCAATGTCCCTGAAGGCTCTTGCTATGGCATTTTCCGGCACCAGTCCGCTGCCCAGCTCATTTGTCACAAGCACAATCTGTGCCTTGCTTTTCAAAGCCGCAGTTGTAAGCTTCCCGAACTCTTCAGCTGCATAGTCTTCTGCCTCCTGTATAACCTTCATGGAAGGCTGGTCAAAATCCATCCCAGGATAGCCCCAAAGCAGGTTTGTCAGCATTACGGTTACACAGTCCAGTAATATTGCATCATAGTTGTCTCCCTGCGTTTCTATGACCTTCCCCAAGTCCCTATAGCCCTCATAGGTGTCCCATTCCTTAGGTCTGGACTCCCTATGCTTCTTTATACGCTGCTGCATTTCTTCATCAAAGGCAACAGCCGTGGCAATGTACAGGACTCTTCCCCCTGCTTCTGCTGTCAGTCTTTCAGCATATGTACTTTTGCCGCTTCTGGCTCCGCCTGTAACAAGTATAAGCTTTCCCATATAACTTCCTACCTTATATCCACTAAATAGTCGTTTTCAAGAGCTGCCTCATCAAAGGTTGCCATGTTCGCCATAACAGCCTGAGAAGCCTCAATTATATTGAACATCAAAGGGCAGCCGGTACCCTCGCCAAGTCTCATGTGAAGGTTCAGCACAGATTCCAACCCCAAGGCCTGTGAGGCTTTCTTATAGCCCGGCTCATCCGAGCAGTGAGATGGTATCATGTAATCTCTTGCCAAAGGATTTAGTTTATATGCAGTCAAGGCAGCCATCACAGATATGAAGCCATCAATAACTATTGGCACCTTTTTTTCGGCAGCTGCCAGATAGCACCCTGCCAAGCCTGCAATATCCAAGCCTCCGACCTTGGCTAGTACATCTATAACATCATCCTTTTGTGGGTTGTTTATACTGATTGCTTTTTCTATAGCTCTCTTCTTCTTTTCAAAGTCCTCCTCAGTCAAGCCTGCCCCTTTGCCGACAACCTCATCTGCTTTTGCTCCTGTTAAAACCATCAGCATAGCGCTGCTGGTACTGGTGTTGCCTATTCCCATTTCTCCTGTTCCCAATAGCTTGCAGCCACTGTCAATCAAGTCTGAGGCAATCTCAATCCCTGTTTCTACAGCCTTTATTGCCTGTTCTCTTGTCATTGCAGGCTCCTTGACCATATTTTTTGTGCCATAGCTGACCTTCCTGCTTATTACCTTTGAGTCGGCAAGCTCTCCCTTTATACCTATATCAACTACTGCAATGTCTGCCCCTGCATGCTTTGACAACACGCTTATGGCTGCTATGCCCTTAGTGAAATTAATGCTCTGTACAGCCGTAAGACTCTGTGGAGCTGAGCTTACTCCTTCCTCGCATATTCCATTGTCCGCAGCCATTACAATAGTGCACTTCTTTTCAAAGGTATTGTTCACATTTCCTGTAATCCCCGCTATTTGTACAGCAAACTCCTCCAGTCTGCCCAAGCTTCCGATGGGCTTTATAAGACTGTCCATACGCTTCTTCGCCTTATCCATGGTCCCTTCATCCAAAGGTCTTATTCCGTCAATAGTCTTTTGCATCAGTTTCATAATTCTATCTCCTTCCAAAAAAAAACCCGCACAAAAGTGCGGGAATAAGTTTAGGTTTCTGGTTCCATCCCTTCCCGCCGAAGGTAGAAAAAATCACAGGCAGGTCTCCTGGCTTGTGTATCATCTTACTCTCCGGCCTTCTCGTATTAAAAACAATGGCTTGTCGGATTTCATCCTCACTTACAGTAGCGGGGGCTGCAACGGAATTTCACCGTTTTCCCTTTTAACCCAATTCCTTGGGTACCTCATGACTGGTTATTCAATTCTTTATCATTATAAGCATTATTTTGCTATTAGTCAAGAAACAGCGTTTTATAAATGCTTCAACTGCTCCCCATCTATACTTCACACCAGCTGAAATTTGTAGAACGAGCAGATTATTTTTGTTTTTTTGTCAACGGTTTGCTGCATGAAAAAGCACTAAAATGTCTGGTAATAATTACTATTTAATGTTTCAAATACTTTATCCGATATTTTATTTGTATCTAATGACAATTGAAAACATTTTTAAGGTAGAGTATACTAAAATTAATAATATTTGGCTAATAGTTGTATTAAGGGGCGATATAATGCTGAACAGAAACATCTTCGTCGCTGTATCTGACAGTGAAAATTATAATGTTTTTCTAGAAAATCTTAATAGGGAGTATGAAAATGTACAGCTTTTTTATCAAAAGGAAAGCTTAATAAAAAGTGTCGAATTTTTGTCGCACAATCAGTCCTATCTCGACAACAATATTTTCGTCATTTTTTCAGAGACAGAATTCATAACTCCGATAAGCAAGTACTTGAAGGAAAATCTTGATGACCTGAGCTACGTGCTTATTTGTCTTGAAGATAAAAATCAGGCTCCCTTAAACATCTGTGCTAACATCTTTGATCATATAAATGCCGGTTCTCCTGATTTTGATATGATATTGTTCATGAACAGACTGGAGTCAGAAGTATTGAATAAATCAAGAATAACAGCCCTTAAGATTCAGATAAGGGAATTCTATGAGATTGGCAAGCGCTTATCCTCTGAGAGAGATATTTTCAAGCTTTTTGACATGATTATTAACACAAGTCTGAAAATAACCCGTGCAGATGCAGTTACTCTTTATCTTGTAGCGGACAAGCATACCGATGAGTGGTGTTCTATCAAAGACAGCGACTATCAGGATAAAATAATGAAGTTTGTAATATCGAAAAACATGAGCATAGTTACAAATCTTCAGTCCTTTACAACACCAATTACCAAAAAAAGCATTTATGGCTATACAGCTATAAACGGAAAAGCCCTGAGGATAGACAATACAAATAATATCAGTCCTGAAATGGAATACAAGCATGACAACAGCTTCGATATGAAAACAGGCTATAAGACAGTCTCCATGCTGACAGTACCCATGAAGGACAGAGATAATAACGTTATAGGAGTTATACAGCTAATTAATAAGAAAAAAGAGGCAAGTCCCGTTGATTATAGAGGCAGCAATTGGACAGAAAAGATAATACCTTTTGACTACTTTGACGAGCTTACTATGAACTCTATTGCCGGACAAGCTGCCGTAGCATTGGAGAACAACCTGCTGTATAAAAACATCAACCAGCTTTTGGAGAAATATGTTGAGCAGAACGAGAAGCTTACAGTCCTCAGCAGTAAAATACTTAAGGCTCACGAAGAAGAGCGTAAAAGAATAGCAAGAGAAATTCATGACGGTCCAGCTCAATCTGCAGCCTGCCTTGCTCTAAAGGTAGAGCTATGCAAGAAGCACCTTGAGAGGGGTTCCCTGGATGATTTATCAGCAGAGCTGGATAAGCTGGGCAATGATGTGCGTTCTACAGTGAAGGAAATCAGATCCATCATCTATGATTTGAAGCCCTCTTATCTGGATGACGGACTGTTCGCAGCAATGCAGAACCATATTAGTGTTTTTCAGGATAACACCGGACTTGAAGTTGACTACAATGCTGCAGGTGCGGATTTAAATATAGAATACTATATCTCCTCTACAATTTTCAGAATCCTACAAGAGGCCTTGACCAACATAAGCAAGCATGCGCAGGCCAACAGAGCAACGGTAAGCATTGAGATTGCAGATAATGAACTTAACCTCAATATTTCGGATGACGGAAAAGGCTTCGATGTTACTTCCCTGACTGAGATAAGACATGTTGATATAGAAAGAGGCTTTGGCATCGAAGGTATGATGGAAAGAGTTGAGCTGATAAACGGAAGCATAAATATAGATTCAGCCATAAACAAGGGTACTACCATAAGTATAAAAGTGCCGATAAACAAACATTAATAAATCCTATTTGGGGGCATATATATGATATGTTATAACTGTGGTCTAAAAGTACATAGCTATAGTGCAAAGGAATGCCATTTCTGCGGCATTAAATTCGGCATGACCTGCAATACCTGCAAGGCGCCTAATCCTCCTATGGCAAAATTCTGCTGTCAGTGCGGCAGTCCGCTGTCGGGTTTAGTTGAGGGCGGCAGCGTCCAGAACTACACCACCTTGGCAGAGTCCAGGAAAAATGTGGCTGTCCTTTTTGCTGATGTTTCCGGCTTCACAGCTTTATCAGAAAAGCTGGACCCTGAGGTTGTAAGAGAAATTATAAATGATTGCTTTACATATATCACCGCCCCGGTATATGAGCTGGGCGGTACAATAGACAAGTACATAGGCGACTGCGTCATGGTATTATTCGGCGCAAAGATAAGCCATATAGATGATGCAAAACGAGCGGTACTTTGTGCTGTCAAAATGAACAGCCTGATTATGGAATTTTCCGATGAAAAGATTAAACCTCTGGGTTTTGATCTTCAGCTTTCCATCGGAGTGCACTATGGTCTTGTAGTTACGGGACGTGTAGGAAATTACTACGACATGGACTATACAGTAATGGGCGATACGGTAAATACTGCGCAGAGAATTCAATCCAGCGCCCCGAAATCATGTATTTACGTATCAGATGCGGTATATAAAGAAACATATATTGATGTTGAATATTCAGAGCCTTTAGCAATATCGGTTAAAAACAAAGAAAATCCGATTATCTGCTATATGCCTCTCAGTATAAAAAATTCCTTGAGCAGCTCTAAGGAACAGGTTCCTATGGTAGGGCGTCAGGATTACCTGCTCAAGCTATCCGATATACTTGAAGCTTCAATAAACAGCAATCCATGTGTTGCAGGAATTATCGGTTCTGCCGGAATAGGCAAAAGTACTCTGGTAGAAAGCTTTTTATATTTGAACAAGGATAAGCTGAAGGTAATAAAAACCGAATGCAACCCATCCTTTTCAAACAGCCCCTACGCCCTTATATCAAGATTGCTTATGGGTATAATGAATATCAATCAAGGTGAGTCTTTAATAGTAAAGCAGAGCCGTATTATATCTTACATAAGCTTTTTACTTGATAAATACGATGAATACACAGTGAAGAGAAATTATCAGTTTATTTCCTTTCTTATGGGCTTGGAAATAGATAAGGAAACAAGAGACATTCTATCCTCTATGGATACCAAAAGCATATTCAGCGAGGTTACAAATCAGCTTATACTTCTCTTCCATGAATTTGAAAGCCGCTTCCATACCTTAGTGCTAATAGAAGATATCCATTGGGCAGATGCTAAATCAACGGCTCTGCTGAAGGAAATTTGGGCCAGCTGTCTCAAAAACAGCAATGGAAGAAGCCTATACCTTTATACCTCCAGGAAATTGCCTGAGGATTTGAAAGAACTGTCCCACGACAGCCATACTGTTATAAATCTGAATCCTTTAGACGCTTCCAGCGTTATTGAATATATTAAGCTTTACATAGGCTGTGTAGAAGTGGACAGCGGCTTCTCAGACTATATTTATAGTTTCAGTGCAGGAAATCCACTTTATATGTATGAGCTGCTAAGATACATAAAAAGGGTTCCGCTGTATAATATTTCAAAAGAAAAGGTGTTTCTGCAGAAGGGCATGGAAAAGGTTCCTGACAGCTTGCAGGGCTTGATATTATCCAAGCTTAACTACTTATCTCAAGGAGCTACAGAAATTGCTCAAGCTGCTTCAATAATAGGCAAGGACTTCCCTATTGATGTAATAAACAGGCTTCTTCAGACAGACGTTGAAGCCGATGGTTATCTGAAGGAAGCGGTTGACAGCAATATAATATATTCCAAAAGCACCTTTACTTACAGCAACAGAATAGAAAAGGTCTACAGCTTTGCTCATGAAACTGAGAGAGAAGCGATTTACAACAGTATTCTGCACAAAAAGAAAACAAACTATCACAGGGATATAGGCAGAGCAATTGAAACTCTTTATGCACGGGACTTGGAAAGTCGATACGAAGTCCTGGGTGAGCATTTTGAAAAGGGTGCTGAGTATACAAAAGCAGGGGGTTATTATGCCAGCGCTGCACAGCACTATAAAAATCTTTTTGACACACAGGAAGCTTTGGGCTACTTCTTAAAAGCATATAATTGCCTTACTAAGCAAAAGCAAACAGTCAAAGAGGACCTATATCCTCTCTGTGTTGAAATCGGAGAGCTTTACATTGTATTATCCGACTTTAAGAATGCCAAAAGCTTCTTAAACAAGGCATTAAAGCATACTGACAACATCAATGAGCGCTGGTCTGTTGAGCTTATTCTGGCGCGTATGTACAAGGAACAGGCTAAATATAAGCAGGCTATGAATATTCTTGATAACATTCAAGAGCAAATGAAGCAAAGCCACAAGCTGTATGGAAGTCTGCTTTTCCTGAAATGCAGTATTCAAAGAGTCATAGGACAATCCCAGGAAGCTTTGACAAATATTAAGAAGGCTGAAAGCATCCTATTGAAAAATAAGGACTATGATAATTTAGGTAAGGTATTAAATGCAGCAGGGATTATATATCACGCTACAAACGATATAGAAAATGCGTTGAAATCATACTTAAAGGCCTACAAGTATTGTGAGAAGACCGGAGACTTGCTTACACTTGTAAAAAGTTCCGGCAATTTGGCGACAATATATCATATTCAGGGTGACTTGAACAGTGCTACCAGATATTTCAACACTGCAGTGGAGCTGTCCAAGAAAATATCTCACCTTCAGACCTATGTCAGCAACAGCAACAATTTAGGAATACTCTACATGGACAAAGGCTTGTTCGGCAAAGCCAAAGGATTGCTGGAGGAAGCTGCTAAAATATCAAAGGAAAACTCGATTTTGTATATGCAGTCCGCTTCCTTATCCAACCTTGCGGATGTAGAGTACTATGCGGGGGATTATAGACTGGCAAAGAAATATGCAATGCAGGCCCTTGAAATATCAAAGCAAATTGAGGATGTAGAAGGCGAAGGAATAAATAATATTTCCCTAGCAAAAATCAGTATAGAACAGCACCTTCTCGACGAAGCAAAACAGTATTTAGATGAAGCATACAGCATTTACACCAGTATAAACGTTGAAGATGGATGGAGTGACTATTATTATTATCTGGCTCAGTATCACCTTGATTTGAGTAAATTGGACGATGCACAGGAACTGGCACAAAAGTCTTATGAGCTAGCCATGAAATGCCAGAACAACAGAAAACAGGCAAAGGCTGTAAGGCTTCTTGGCATAATACTGCAGCAAAAGCATGAGTTTACTCCTTCAATTAACCAGTTCAATATATCAGTGGACCTGCTGGAAAAGGAAGAGGCAAGCTATGAGCTGGCTAAAAGCTTGTATTTGAGAGCTGTAAGCTATAAAAAGCTTAATAAGAATGAAGCTGCAAACAAAGACCTGAAGGCAGCTCTTACAAATATAAAGAAAATCGATAAGTGTAAATGGACAAAAGTAATAGAGCACGGCATTGCGTAATGCTATGCTCTACAATTTTTCAACCTATTTGATATCATACTCTTTAAGCTTCTTATATACAAAGGGTACAGACATTTCAATAGCTTCTGCCATTTCCTCCACCTTGCCGCTTTTTTGCTTGTAGATTTTCTCTAAATATTTTCTTTCAATATTGCTCATATATGTCCTGTAGCTGCCTTCATCAGTGGTCTGTTCTGCAGATTTCTGTCTCAGCTCTGACAGGTCCAAAGTATCGCCCTTAGCAAATACCATACTCTTCTCTATAAAATTTCTGAGCTCTCTGATATTTCCCGACCATTTGTAAGACAAAAGCCTTTCCTGCTGCCCTGTTTCAAAGTGTTTTATTTTCTTATTGAATCTATCATTGAATACATCTATATAATAGTTCGCTATCTCCAAAATATCACCTTTTCGCTCCCTCAGAGAAGGCAGTCTGATATCAAGAACCGCCAAACGATAGTAGAGGTCACTTCTAAAGTGCCCCTTTTTCGCTTCCTCATATAAATCTACATTAGTTGCTATTATGAACCTTGCATCAGTATTCATATACTCTGTGCCGCCTACCTTACGGTAAATTCTATCCTCAAGCAGCTGCAGCATCTTACTTTGTATGGAAGGTGTTGCATTTTCTATCTCATCGAAGAAAATAGTTCCGTTTTCTGCTACCTCTATAAGCCCCTTCTTTGATGAAATAGCCCCTGTAAAAGCTCCCTTCTCATAACCGAAAACTTCACTTTCAAATATATTCTCACCGATATTCGGTATTGTGATTTTTACAAAAGGACGTTCCTTCCTGTCTTCATCCATGAAATGAATCCATCGGGCTATCAATTCCTTGCCTGTACCGGTCTCCCCTGTTATAAGCACAGTTGAATCCAGTCTCAGCAGACTTTTATACTTTTCGAGATACTCTCCCATATAGCTCCCAATAATATTGAAGCTTTGAAACAGCGTATTTTGCTGCATAGCAAAAGCCTCCTTTTCTACATTCGTATAATAATTATATAAATATATAATCTGCTTTTATTATAACATGACAGTTAAGGAATTCAAAGACATTTTTTCCTATATTTTTACATTTCATATAGTGCTATAGTCCTATTAGATTTTTTAACAATTAGGACCATTGTACCATTTTTCTTTTTTCCGGCGGTTTTGGCAAGAGGCTTGCATATTATTAAGACAATAATAAATTTTGGAGGTGCCAATTATGTTTAAGAAATGGGCAAGCTTAATATTGATATTTGTTGTTGTGTTATCAACCGCTTTTGTGTTTGCGGATGCAAAAAACGCACCCGATACCTACACAATTACAGTAACTGAGGACGGCGGAAAATACCAGCTGGGCAACATTGAGTTGAACTTCAAGAAAGACTCAATGGAGAAGGGCATGGAGCCTGTTACCTTCACAGTACAGCTTTATGCCGAGAACGGAATCCCATACATAGACATCGAGCCTTCCGTTGAACAGTTCGCCAAGGATGTTAAGGTTAAGGTTGAAAAAGGCGAAGTTGAAATGTATGATATCGCAACAAATACAACAGTAAATGTTGAACTTGAAAATTACAGCTTCAAAGTAGAACATTTCTCAAGATATATCCTTGTAGACTAAAATGAAAATCTCTCCTTCGGGAGAGATTTTTTATGTCTAAATTTTCAGTTTATCCAACAGTCTGGACATAACAGTTGCAAACTCAGCCCAGGTTACTGCATCCCTGCCGTCATGGATATTTTCAATCAACCCCTCCTCGTTTATCCTCTTCATGGCTTCATCCCACCAGTTGCTGCTGTCTTTAGGTTTTAGTCCCAGATACTCCACTACGGCAGTACCTATTGCTTTTGCCTCTGACAGCAGAAACTCCTTCCTCCTCAATAGGTCTGCATCTGCCTGATTTGTCACAAATCCACCTTCTGTAATTATAGCATCGGTGTTATTGTCCCAAATTCTTCTTATCATGAAATACCAGTCGTCTCCCCTTGAATTTAGCCTTGTAAAGCTTTTTCGACGGGGCATACCTATAGCTTCCATATTGTCCAGTATTGCATTAGCCAGCTTGTCGTCATACTGGTCATAGTGGGCATGAATAACCTCGGCGCCTCTTGCTTCAGAGGCTGATGCTGCATTATGATGTACTGAGATGCAAAGGTTCGGGTCAAAGCTTTGCACAAGTGCGACTCTTTCATCACTTGACAACGTAATGTCAGTTTCCCTTGTAGTCCTGACTTCCACATCATATGCATTTAAGTATTCGCGCAGATGAAGACCTACCTGCAGATTTATGTCTTTTTCTATAAGCCCATTGCCACCGGCTCCGGGATCACTGCCCCCATGTCCTATATCTATCATTACCTTCATATAATTACACCTCCCATAATATTACGCTTATACATTATATGCGTGATATTTTGAGAGGTGTAAAAAGCGCCTCAAAGAACTCTTTAGTAAAGAATTCTTTTGTCCTCTACACGTTTTGTTATTTTCGCCTGGTCGAAGCTGTCCAGCAGCGCCATTGCATACTTTCTGCTGGTGCCCAGCAGATCCCTGAATTGACCCAGCTGGATAGAACCATTATTCAGGATATAATCCTTTAACAATGAAACAGCCTCTTCATATGCTTCCTTTGTGAAGGCAATATCCTCTTCCAGCTTTACCAGCTGTCCCATATCAACCAAAGCATTATAGACCATCTGTATTTGATTCCTGTCATAGCTCAGCTCATCCACCATATCTGAGAGCTTGGGAGGATTGTATTTATTATCTGCAAATCTGCTGAGAAGCAAGCCCTTAATTCTTTCTTGAGTCTCAGTGAAGGTTACTTTAAAATCCTGTCTGGCTATAAACTGATTAAGAATTGTTATATAACCATTCTCTTGATAATAGCTGAATATGGCATCAGAAAGCTTCGGCTTAACTCCCTCAAACAGCTTGGACTTTATCTCTTCCTTTGACATACCTGCCTTCAAAGGGTTCTTGTGGTGATACAAGGATAGAAGCTTTAAAAGCTCTTCTCCCATAATGTTCATATATTTCTTATTTGCATAAAAGCTTTCTTCTCCCAGCTTAAATTCCACTGCCAGGTTCTTGTTTTTCAAATTCTCAATTATATCGTCAAAGGTCTTGACATCCATATTTCCCAGCTGCTTGGTTATCTGTTTCTTGTCCAGATACTTTCCGCTGTTTTGGAGTAAAAATTGTTCTACTACTTCATCAGGCTCTCCTTTTTCCTTAATGCTCAGCTCTTCCAGTACATCCTCCTTGAAGCGTTTTCTTTTTGGAGGCACCGGGTCCAGTATTGTTCCTCCTGCAATTGTAAGCATAGGAGAATAAAACCTTATAACGAACCTGTCACCCTTTTGGCAGGCTATTTCTTCCTCGAGACGCAGCTGTACGAAGGTGCTTTCTCCCGGCTTCAGCTCTTCTCTGTCCAGAAGCACGACTCTGCACATTACTTCAGAGGTGCCGTGATAAAGTCTCAGTCTGTCCCTGTTATCCAATGACATAGGTGCGTCCTCAAGCATTTCAAGTCTTGCATCCACCATCATAGTAGGCTCCATGGTACCTGGCTTCGCTGCCACATCCCCTCTTTTAACCTCATCTACCTTAATTCCGGCTATGTTGACAGCGACTCTTTGTCCTGCATGAGCATCAATGACGCTTTTTTCATGAACCTGTATAGAACGTATCCTGCTTTCAAGCTTGGAAGGATATATCTCAACCTTATCCCCTTCCCTGATGCTGCCTGAGATAAGAGTTCCTGTCACTACAGTTCCAAAGCCTGACACAGTAAAAACCCGGTCGATGGGAAGCCTGAAGGCAGCCTCATGATCTCTTTCCTCCGTAGCCTCAGTAAGCTCATCAATGGCTTGTATAAGCTCCTTCAGTCCCTCACGGGTTACAGAGGAGACAGGGATTATAGGCGCATGCTCCAGGAAGGTGCCGCCCACCTCTTCCGCCACCTGCTCGGCTATCATCTCAAGCCATTCCTTATCTACCATATCAATTTTGGTAAGGGCAATTATACCCCTTTTCACCTGAAGAAGCCTTAAGATATTCAAATGCTCCTTGGTTTGAGGCATAACTCCCTCATCAGCTGCTATGACCAGCACCACTAAGTCAATTCCGCCTATACCTGCCAACATATTCTTAATGAATTTCTCATGACCGGGTACATCTACAATGCCTGCTCTCTTCCCACTGGGCAGGTCAAAAAAAGTGAAGCCCAGATCTATAGAAATACCACGTTCCTTCTCTTCCTTCAGCCTGTCTGTGTCCCTGCCGGTTAAAGCCTTAATAAGGGATGTCTTGCCATGGTCAATATGCCCTGCAGTTCCGATTATTATATTTTTCAAATACTACCCCCGCCTTCTCCAGCTCTCTGAAAATTCTTGTCCATCAGTGCATATGCCAAAGCGTCCGCAATATAGTCAAGCTCATCATCCATGACGGTTCTTACGTCAATTATAAGCCTGTCCTTGCTGATTCTCGCCACAACAGGTACTTTATAGCTTCTTATTTCCCGTTCTAAGGCATCAATTGATATTATTTGCGATGTAATTGCTACAGCCTTTGTAGGCAGCTTATGCATAGGCATAGAGCCTCCGCCTACCTCAGAATTCTCGTTTATGACTGTGATGCTGCACTTGTCTCCAAGCCTCTTAACCAGCTTCTTTTGAAGCCTTTTGGCCTTTTTCTGCAATTCCTCTATGCTTATAGTCAGCATCCTTAGGACAGGTATTTCAGCAACAGCTGTCTTCTCATCAAGATAAAGGTGCAGGGTAGATTCCAAAGCAGCCAAGGTAAGCTTATCAATTCTAAAGGCTCTGGTAAGCTGGTTCTTCCTCATTTTCTGTATATATTCCCTTTTACCTACGATTATGCCTGACTGAGGACCACCCAGCATTTTATCTCCGCTAAAGGTTACTACGTCCATACCGGCTTTCACTGCGCTTTGCACAGTAGGCTCATAAGGCAGGCCGTACTTCTGGAGATCCAACAGCACTCCGCTGCCTAAGTCCTCTATGACCGGCAGCTCCAGCTTTCGGCCCAATGCCACCAATTCTTCCGAAGCTGCCTCTTCGGTAAAGCCCATAATTTTGTAATTGCTTGTATGAACCTTCATCAGTGCCGCAGTATTTTCATTTGCGGCATTTTCATAGTCAGTAAGATGTGTTTTATTTGTAGTGCCGATTTCTCTTAGCACTGCTCCGCTTTGTGCCATTACATCAGGAACTCTGAAGGAGCCTCCGATTTCCACAAGCTGTCCCCTGGACACTACAACCTCGCGGTCTTTTGCCAAAGTGCTTAACACCAGCATGACGGCTGCAGCATTATTGTTTACAACCATAGCAGCCTCCGCTCCCGTAAGCTTGCATATCAGGTCTTCCACATGGCTGTATCTTGAACCTCTCTGTCCGCTTTCCAGCTCAAACTCCAGGTTGGAATAGCGGCTGGCAATACTCCATAGTTGTTCCTTAGCCTTTTCTGTAAGTATGGATCTGCCTAAGTTTGTATGAATCACTATTCCTGTAGCGTTTACTACATTTATAAGCTTATTGCTCATTACACTGTGTACCTTCCCTAGGATGCCCTCCACCAGTGCATTCTGAGAAACTGTCAGTGATTCAGCTTCAATATCCCCAAGGCTTAAAATATTTTGTCTGTATTCAGCCAAGTATTCTCGTATACTCTCTACTACAATACTTCGCGGATATCTGAAAAGCAGTTCATCTATTTTTTCCTTTTTCAGCAGCTCATCAACAGCAGGTATGCTGCTTAGTATTTGCTGTCTTCTATTCATATTCTCCTCCTTAAAGAAACTAATAAATTTCTATAGGATAGTCTGTCTTCTCTTTTACTTTACCTATTATGGCACAGGCTGTCTTGTTGTTCGTCTTCAGAAGCTGCAGCAATCCTTCGGCCTTCTCCTCAGACACTGCAAACATAAGTCCTCCTGAGGTTTGGGGGTCAAACATTATATCCTCAAGATACTGAACCACCTTGCTCTTAAATACTACCTTACCTTCCAGATGCTTTCTATTTTCAAAGGCATGTCCCAGCAGCCCGAAGCCAGTTATGTCAGTGCAGGCATTTACACCCACCTGAGCCGCAGCCTCTGCTGCATCCTTATTCAAGTATGCCATGGTCTCTATTGCCTTTGCTGCGGCTTCCTTCGATGCCACATCAGCCTTTACGGCAGTATTGATAATCCCAACTCCTAAGGGTTTGGTCAAAATCAACAAATCCCCCGGCTTTGCGCCGGCATTGGCAGTAATTTTATCAATATCTACCATCCCCATAACTGAGAGGCCGAACTTTGGTTCATCGTCCTCTACAGAATGGCCGCCCACAACAATTGCTCCGGCTTCCTTCACCTTGTCCGCTCCGCCCTTTAGGATTTCTGTCAGAACATCAATGGGCAGACAATTTGGGAAGCAAACTATATTCATTGCAGTAACAGGCTTTCCGCCCATAGCATATACATCGCTCAGTGAGTTGGCAGCCGCTATCTGTCCAAAGGTATATGGGTCATCAACAACAGGAGTGAAAAAGTCCAAGGTTAATATCACACCTCTGTTTTCATCAATTTTATATACTGCGGCGTCATCAGAGGTATCTATACCCACAATTAAGTTTTCATCCGAAAATTTTGGTAAATGACACAGAACCTGTGTCAAGGTCTCAGGACCAATTTTAGCAGCTCAGCCAGATGCTGTAGTCATCTGTGTAAGACGTAAGTTTTTCTTATCCATTGTGCTGCCTCCTTTCTACTGACAAAAACGATAGACTCATTTTTGTTTTAACTGTCTATCATTATAACATATACATATTTTAGCCTAAAGTTAAAATTTGTATAACATACATATGACCTGCTAAACATCTTTCTTTGTTTTTGTTAGCAGGTCATGAGCTTTATAAGCAAATCTATATTAACACTTTGGCAGCCTATTGCATCAGTTGGCTGTTATCAGGTCTTTTATTTCATCATATTTACTGTCTCCTATGCCGCTGACATTGTTTATCTCTTCTACAGTACTGAAACCGCCGTTATTTTCCCTATACTGTATTATCTTCTCTGCAATGGAGGGACCTATGCCCGGAAGCGTATCCAGTTCTGAGGCAGTTGCTCTGTTTATGTTAAGCTTTCCTTTAGCCTTAGGAGCTGCAGCACCAACAGAGCTCGTATTCACAGCTGACGCTGTCTCTCCCTTCTGAGGCACATATACCATGTCGGCATCCGAGAGCTTCTGAGCCATATTTATGGCATTCAGGTCAGCCGACTCCGTAACCCCTCCGGCCAGCTTAACGGCATCCTCAACTCTGGAGCCTTCAGGAAGGGTAACATTGGACGGAGACTCCACACTGCCGCAAACATATACAGTTATCATTTCTATAGTAATTTCTTCCTCTATAGGTTCTTCTTTCACTTCCTGAGTGACATCTTTCTCCTCAATGACAAAAACTTGTTTATCATATACTGTATTTTTATAAATAATTCCGCATATTATCAACATAATTGTCAATACTAATAATATGTACGTCCTGTATTTTCTCCAATAGTAAATCACGATTACCACCTCCGCAACTGTAGAAATTATATCACTATTATTCTTAATATTCAATTAATATTATCGGGATGTTTTTTTATGTTTTTTTTGGTATACTAGAGTAGTGCATTTTATGCTATATAATGAAAAGCAATGGAGGAAAGCTAATGAAAAGATTTACAGCAATTTTAATAGCCGCAATAATTATATTATCGACTATTTCAGTATATGCAGAACCGCCTCAGGTCGCAGCACCATCAGCCATATTAATCGATGCCGAAACAGGGAGAGTATTATATGAAAAAAATGCCGACGTGAAAAGATATCCGGCAAGTACTACTAAGGTGATGACCGGACTGCTGGCAGCCGAGTACAATAAGCCTGATGAAAAGGTAACTGCCTCACAAAATGTTGTAAATATAGAAAGAGGCAGCAGTCAGATTTATGTTGTGCCCGGTGAAGTACTTACCATGGAGCAGCTTCTGTATGCTTTGATGCTGGAATCAGCCAATGATGCAGCCATAGCCATAGCAGAGAACATATCCGGCAGTATTGAAGAGTTCGCAAAGCTTATGAATGAACGGGCCAAAAGTATTGGCGCAGTAAATACAAACTTTGTAAATCCAAATGGTCTTCATAACGATAATCACTATACTACAGCGAGAGATCTTGCGCTAATCGCAAGGGAAGG
>JAQZBM010000305.1 GCA_029238945.1 Clostridia bacterium | reverse complement strand
ATAGCCAGCCAGGTCAACGAAAATTTCCTTTCAGCTGTTGACCTGCAGGACAGAGTTTATGTTGCTTGCTACAACAAGGAGAAGGGAGTATATCTTCTTCAGTATTTAAACGGAGATTGGAAGCTTGAGCATATTTTAAATATCCAAGGTACCGGAAACATTAAGCTGCTCTCACTCTTTGCTATTAACGGTTCTCTCCATATAATATATGCAAAACAGATGACAGTTGCTAATTTCTATAATATTATTCATTTATATAAACCCAATAACCCTGATTCTCATGATACAAATACTACCTGGCGCAAAAACAATGTATGCGAGATGTATGCAGAAAAACTCAGCAATTCATACTCAGCTATTATGTCGAAGGAAGGCGCAATTCATTTGACCTGTGAGTGGTATGACGGAGCCAGTTACCTTATAAACTACTGCTGGTTTGACAGTGCAGACGACGGATGGAAGAAAAAGGTCGTCACTACCCTTTTCAAAAAGGACATAACTCTGAGTATTTTATATGAGGACAGTGTCCTTTATCTTCTGTGTTATACGTACGAGGATGACATCTCTGCAATATTCTGCTATATGAGGAAGGAAGGCTCAGGCAAGGACTTTGAGTTTTTCTGCCTGGATAAGATTACTACACCGGAAAAGGTTACCCCTTACTTCCATATAGAAGGAACGATAATATATGTATCATGGACTCACAACAATAAATTCTATCAATATGCTCTGAATAGAGAACAAAAAACCTGGGCAAAGAAAATTGCAGCCAGTATTCCTGTCAATGAACCTATTCAGAATGTAGAATTTTTGCGAAACCGCAAGGGCAAGTATTGGATTGTAAAGAACACCTATTTCACTATAGACTATAAATACAATATAAACCTGCCATATTTTAAAGAAAACAGCAGCAACGAACCCGAGTACAAGGAAAATAGCGAGAATGTAGAAATCCGCAATGCTGATGGAGATTTGATAAGCTATATTCCTTATCTTATAGATGAAATAAAAACATTATCACAGCTGCTAAAAAACGCGAATGAAAGACTTGACCAGCTAGAAGCAAAAAAGCTTCCTCATTCTGAAAACACTTCTTCAAATAATAAAATCAATGCTATATTTGAAACTAAAATCGATAGAAACGATGCTCCTAAGCTAAAAAAGAGCAACTTCAAGGATCAATTTATGAAATCCAATAAGCTTCTAAGCCGGCCGGAAGCTGCTGCAGTTTTCGTCGGCTCCGCAAATATTCCCAATCCTGAAGAGCTAACCAAGAAAGAAAGCATTGAAATAGTAGAGAACCAAACCCCTGAACCACAGCTCCGGCAAAACACTTCAGAGCCCGTTTCTGAAGCTGAACAGACTGCAAACGAAACTAACCCATATAAGGATGGAAACCTGTTCAAAAAGATTGGAGATTTTTTTAAATAATATATTCCTTTGCCATATTTCTCCATTAGCAGTACAATTAAAGTACATAATGCTAAGGGGGAGTTCTTATGCAAATCTTATTAGACAAACTGAAGTTAATTTCCGGTAGAAAAGTATTAGATATAGCTACAGGCAGAGGTAATTTCATATACTACCTGAAGGATGGCTTTAAGGACTTTGAATCAATAACAGGGATTGACTATATTGAGGAAGAAAAATTAAAGAAGATTAGTGAAAGCTTTCCTGATAGCAGAATACACTTTCAACACATGAACGCTTCAAATTTGGATTTTTCTGACGAGTCTTTTGATACTGTAAGTCTTTCCAATTCGCTGCACCATCTTGTTGACATGGATTCAGTGCTGAAGGAAATGCTCCGGGTAGTTAAGCCCGGCGGTACTATAATACTAAATGAAATGATATGCGACAATCAGTCTCCGTCTCAAATGACCTATGTCTTAATGCATCACTGGTGGGCTAAAATCGATATGGCTATGGGTAAGCTGCACTATGAAACCTTTCCAAAGCAAAAGGTATTAGATATAGTAAAAGGTATGAATCTAAGGAGCTTTGAAGTATTGGAGTTCAACGACCCTGATGACCCTATGGATAAGGAATCCTTAGAGGGCATCAGCAAAATCATTGATGAATATATAGAACGTGCCAAAGCCATAGATAACTTCGAGGCACTAAAGCAAGAAGGCGAGGAAATCCGCAAACGCCTCTTTGAAGTAGGAGTAAATGGCGCGACACAGGTAATTATTATAGGTAACAGGTGATAAGGAAGAAAGGAAACGCTTATGGCGTTTCCTTTCTTCTCTTTCTTTGCTCGTATACTTCCTTCATTCTGGCCTCGTCACCGTTTGCCTTTGGCTTGTAATACTGCACATCCTTTATGGCATCCGGCAGAAACTGCAGCTCTACATATCCTTCCTCTGCTTCATGGGCGTATTTATAGCCTTTGCCGTAGCCCCATTCTGCCGCGCCTTTAAATGCGTTATTTCGAAGGTGCAGCGGCACTGAACCGGTGTTCTTATGCTCAACATCCTCCAAAGCTTTGTTAATGCCCATATAAGCACTGTTGCTCTTCGGTGCATTGGCAACATAGACTGCCGCATGAGCCAATGGAATCCTTGCTTCCGGCATGCCCACCATCTGAACAGCCTGCGAAGCCGCAACTGCCACCTGCAGTGCATTGCTGTCAGCCAGTCCCACATCTTCAGAAGCACATATTACGATTCTGCGGGCAATAAACACAGGGTCCTCTCCCGCATAAAGCATCTTGGCAAGATAGTGCAGCACTGCATCAGGGTCTGACCCCCTCATGCTCTTGATAAAGGCTGAAATGGTATCATAGTGATACTCGCCTTTTTTCTCATATGTAATCGCTCTTCTCTGGATACACTCTTCTGCCACGCTTAAGTCTACAACAATCTCACCGTCTTTGTTCTTCTCGGTAGTCAGTACTGCAAGTTCTAATGCATTTAAGGCTGTCCTCGCATCTCCGTTCGCTATGTTTACGATGTGCTCCAGGGCATCTTCATGGATTTGCACATGATACATGCCTAAGCCCTTCTTCTCATCCTTGATACATCTTAGTATCAGCTTTTTGATGTCATCATCAGTTAGAGGAAAGAGCCTGAATACTGTTGACCTTGATATCAAAGCGTTATTGACTTCAAAGTACGGATTTTCGGTAGTTGCACCAATAAAT
>JAQZBM010000304.1 GCA_029238945.1 Clostridia bacterium | reverse complement strand
GCTGACAGGAAGGGTCATGACAGAAGATATGCCATTGATTCATCAAAGCTGTCCGGTGAACTGGGCTGGAAGGCTAAGACTTCCTTTGAGGAGGGCATGAGAAGCACTATAGCCTGGTACCTGGATAATATTAAATGGTTAGAAGAGATAACATCAGGAGAATACGCAGATTACTATAAGAGGATGTATTCGGATAAATAAAGGGGGCAGCGCTATGAAGGGGATTATACTTGCCGGCGGAAGCGGAACAAGATTATATCCTATAACAAAATCCATCAGTAAACAAATAATACCGATTTATGATAAACCGATGATTTATTATCCTTTATCTGTTTTGATGCTGGCTAATATCAGAGAGATATTAATTATATCAACACCAAGGGACTTGCCTGCGTATAAGGAGCTCCTGGGTGACGGGAGCCAGCTTGGCATGTCCTTTTCTTATGCGGAGCAAGCAGAGCCCAAGGGTATTGCACAAGCTTTCCTAATAGGCAGGGAGTTTATAGGGAATGATTCGGTAGCATTGATTTTAGGCGACAACGTATTTTATGGATATGGCTTTTCCGGTATACTACACGAGGTTTCAAGCTTAAAAGAGGGGGCGTGCATTTTCGGGTATTATGTGAATAACCCTGCAGCCTATGGAGTTGTAGAGTTCGATGAAAAATGGGATGTATTATCCATAGAAGAGAAGCCGGCGAAGCCTAAATCTAATTATGCAGTACCGGGATTGTATTTCTACGATAATGAAGTGGTGAAAATAGCCGAAACACTTAAACCATCAGCCAGAGGTGAACTGGAAATTACAGACTTGAACAGAGAATATCTGAAAAAAAATAAGCTGAAGGTGCAGCTGCTGGGAAGAGGTTTTGCTTGGCTGGATACAGGAACTCATGAATCTCTTTTGGAAGCCGGCAATTTCGTACAAACAGTTCAAAAGAGACAAGGGCTTTATATTGCGTGTATTGAAGAAATCGCTTATCGGAATGGATTTATTTCGAGGAAACAGCTGCACGAATTGGCGAGCCCTCTTGTAAAGACGGAATACGGAGAGTACTTGATGAAAATATAACATACACAAATTTTACAGGGTCAGCTTTTACGGGGCCCTATTTTTTTTGTCTCCAAAACTAAAGAATTTTACAAATTATTACGATATATATAGTAAAATAACGAATATTCCAAGGAGGGAGTATTATGCGGATTGAAAAAGGAGTTTCAAATGACTATAATCCGGCAGTAAGCAGCGTCAAGGAGACAGCGCCGGTAAGGGAAATCTCAAAAGGTACATCGGCTAATGAGAAGCGTGCTGATGTTGGCGTAGACAATGTAATAAATGATGAGATGCTTAATCGTGCGGTTGAAGAAGCAAATAAGAATCTAAGCCAATACAACAAGGTTATTGAAAGATCGGTACATGAGAAGACTCATACAATTATGTATGTACTCAGGGACACTTTAACACAGGAAATAATAAAGGAATTTCCACCCAGGAAGATACAGGACATGATAGCAAAGATGTGGGAGATAGCGGGAATACTAGTCGATGAAAGGAGGTAGCATTTATGGCCAGCAGCATATCAAACATGTATAGCAGCAGATTAAGAATAACCGGTATGGCCTCAGGTCTTGATACTGAAACTATGGTACAACAGTTGATGAAAGTGGAACGCATGAAGGTTGATCGCGTTAAGCAGGATCGGGATCTTCTAGGCTGGCGAAGGGATAATTATAGAGAAATTACAAATGCCCTCAGGAGCTTTCAGGATGAATTTTTCAGCTACCTGAAGCCTGCCAATAATATGAGGTCTTTAAGCAGCTACAGTATTTACAGCACAACCTCTACTAATCCATCCGTAGCTACTGCTGCCGGGGGTGTAGGTGTAACAAGCACAAGTCATACCATAGAGGTAACAGGACTGGCTAAAGCATCGGCAGGCAGCAGTACGGCAGCAGTAACAAAGGCTCTTGCAGGTGATGCAGTAAGCAGCTTTAATATTGACGGATATAATAAGACTTTAACTATTAATTACAACGGCGTAAGTAAGGAAATTGCCATTCCTGACGGCAGCTATACCGATGCTGCATCAGTACTTGGAAACGGGACAGACGGGAAGCTGAAGCAGCTGGTTCAGGAAGCCTTTAACGGAAGTGTAACTGTAAGCGATGTTGGAGGCAAACTCCAATTTGCTACAGTAAATGCTTCAGATTCACTAAACATATATTCTACGTCTGCAACAGGAGATAATTTATTAAGCACTCTAGGGGTAAGCAGTACAGGAGTCGGAACCAAATTAAACTTTGATTCTCCTATGGTAATTAAACAGGGCATGAAATTTGAAGTAACTGCTGTGGAAGGCGGGGTTGCCACAACAAAGGTGATTCAATGGGCAGCTGACAGTACGTACAATGATGCGAGTCAGCTGGCAGCAGATTTACAGTCCAAAATTGATGCAGCCTTTGGGACAAGCGGTAAGGTCAACGTTACTGCAGCAGACAACACTCTTACATTTGCAGCAGGAGCCGGCGTAGAAAGCTTCAGTCTGGCAAACAGTGATATTGTCAGAGACCTGGGCTTCATGTCCGGGGACAGCAATAAGCTAAGCTCGGATGATACCATGGAAGAGGTGAGCAGTAGGCTTATAAATGGCGGCATAGCCTTTGACGCAAGCGGTAAATTCACATTGACTATAAATAATACAAATATAGAAGTGAATAAAACAGATACCTTGAGCAGTTTTCTGTCTAAGGTGAACAATAGTGCGGCAGGAGTAACGCTTAGCTACAGCTCCTATACAGATACCTTCAGCATTGCAGCTAAAGAAACAGGAGCAGGGACTATCAGCATAAATGACAATGGCAGCGGCTTCTTTTCGAAGATAAACCTAACCTCTGCCGACATTATGGCTGGAGCGGATGCAAGCTTTAAGATTGATGGTATTGCAGGTACACGAAGGACTAACTCTTTCACTGCAGACGGAGTAACCTATAACTTAGCTTCTATAGGAACTACAACAATTAATCTTACTCAAAACACAGATGAAATCTATAATAAGATAAAGAGTTTTGTAGACAAGTATAATGAGGTTATCGGCAAAATAAAGGGAGAGCTTACAGAAAAACATGACAGGAATTATCTGCCCCTAACCGAGGACGAAAAGGCATCCA
>JAQZBM010000303.1 GCA_029238945.1 Clostridia bacterium | reverse complement strand
ATAGCAGTAGCAGGAGCACCCAAAAAGGAGCTTTTGGACAAAAGAGTAAGTCCGGCCTTGGAAAAAATAATGGAAGAGAAAACATCGGTTATGCTGAGTGCCACCGGGGAGAACAGAATGATAAACATGACAGCTGATGAAGAAGGCACACCTAAATATACATCAGGAGTTATAGCGCCAATAATTTCTCAAGGCGACCCCATAGGTGCAGTTATGCTGCTGTCAAAGGAAGCAAATGTCCAAATGGGTGAATTGGAAAGAAAGCTGGCAGAGACCGCGGCATCATTCTTAGGAAAGCAAATGGAACAATAGTGTTACATATAAAGGCAGCAATAAGCTGCTTTTATTGTTTTTTTGAGAATACAGAAGATTACTGAGTTCTAGAAAGTGTAAATGCTGTATATTTTAGCATTGAGATGTGCTAAAATATATAATGTTTAAGATTATGGGCTTGCAATATAAGCCTTTGGGTCATGTTATTTAGGAGGTCAGAAATGGAAATCAAGAAACAATCCTTTATAAAGGGTGCGGCGATACTGGCCGCGGCCGGATTAATCGCAAAGGTTTTAGGTGCAATATACAGGATACCTTTGGGACGAATAGTTGGTTCGGAGGCCATGGGGTACTATGGAACTGCTTATACGGTATACACTTGGGCCCTTACCGTATCAGCTTATGCAATACCGATTGCACTATCCAAGCTCACAGCAGAGAAGCTTGAAATCGGCAGAGCTGATGAAGCAAAAAGAATCTTTAAGGTAGCCTTGACTTTTATATCTATCTTAGGATTTCTACTTTCAGCAGCCTTATTTATCTATGCAGAAGACATAGCAAACTTGCTAAATAATCCCGGCTCTTACATAGCTATTCTTTATGTAATTCCTTCTGTATTCCTGTTCTCTATAACAGGAGCGCTGCGAGGATATTTCCAAGGGATGCAGAATATGATACCCAGCGCAGTTTCACAGGTTTTTGAGCAGCTGGGCAGAGTAGTTTTTGGATTTATATTAGCGATTATGCTATTGCCTATGGGATATCAGCAGGCAGCCGGAGGAGCCGTAGCAGGCACCACAATCGGCGGGATTATAAGTGTTCTTACCTTGCTGTATATTTACTTTAGGTACAAGCCGGACCGAGGAAATACCGGAGATCTCCTGAAGCATAAAAATGAATCTGCAGTCAGCATACTAAAAAGGCTTATTGCTTTTACAATACCTATAACTATAGGAAGCAGTGTAATGCCTATCATGGGGCTATTGGATTCCATGATTATAATGGACAGACTTCAGGCAGCAGGCTACAGTCTGGAAAGTGCCGTCAGTCTTTATGGGCAATTGACACAGATGGCAATGCCCTTTATCAATCTTCCTCAGGTTTTGACCATATCTCTGGCAGCCAGTCTGGTACCGGCGATATCTGAGTCAATCACAAGAAGGGACTTGGAGTCAGCAGGCAAGAAATCTGAGCTGGCAATAAGAATAAGCTTGATTTTGGGCTTGCCGGCAGCTTTTGGATTATTTATTCTTGCTGATCCGATAATGACAATAGCTTACCCGACTGAACCGGTATCGGTAGTTACAGCTTTGAAATTTCTGGCACCTGCCGTAATATTTTTGACCTTGGTGCAAACCTTGACTGCAATACTGCAAGGTATGGGAAAAGAGAGAATACCTGTAGTAAATCTGGCTATAGGTGCTTTGGTAAAGATTGTAATTACCTATACTCTGACTTCTATACCATATATAAATGTAAGAGGTGCTGCCATAGGTACTGTAGCGGCATATGCCATAGCATCAATACTGAACCTGATAGCTATAATCAGATATCAAAAAAGAGGCTTCAACTATATTCAGCTAATAATAAAGCCTTTGTTGGCAACGCTAATAATGTCAGTTGTAGCATACTTTACTTACAGCTACGGTCTATTGCTCATAGGCAGCAAGTCAATTGCAGCTCTTTTGAGTATTATGCTGGCGGTTATAGCATATGGAGCTGCACTTATTTTGGTTAAAGGAATTACGGTTGATGAGCTGAAGCTGGCTCCGGGCGGCGGTAAATTATCAACAGCCTTAAAGAAGAAGGGATTATTGAAATAAGATGTAAAACAAGGCTGTGATTTCCTTCGGGATGTCACAGCCTCACATATACCTTCTATATTATACGAGGAGAGATACATATGAAAAAAATAGTGATAATAGGTTTGGGCTCCGGCGATTATAAGCAGCTGACCTTATCCGCCATAGAACAGCTGAAGGCTGCGGATGTGCTGATTATGAGGACTGAGAAGCATCCTACGGTGGACTATATAAGGTCATTGGACATAAGCTTCACCACCTGCGATGACATATATGATACTCAGCAAACCTTTGAGGATACATATAGCATGATAAGCGAGCGGGTCATGAAGAGCTGCAAGGAGGGAGAAACCCTGGTATATGCAGTGCCGGGACATCCCTTGGTTGCTGAGAAAAGCGTAGAGCTGCTGCTGAAGAATGCAAAGGAAGGCTTCCAGGTGGAGATTATACCTGCAGTGAGCTTTATTGACTCAATATTAACTGCTCTGAGAATCGACCCTGCATACGGGCTGAAAATTATTGACGGGCTGAGTCTGGATGTTCAGAAGCCGGATTTCAACTGCGGCAACATTATAACTCAGGTATACAGCAAGTTTGTAGCATCAGAAATTAAGCTTAAGCTTATGGAGCTATATCAGGACGATATTGAAATTTACATGATTAGAGCTGCAGGAGTCAAGGATTTGGAGAGGATAGAGAAGCTTCCTCTATATGAGATGGATAGGATAGACTGGGTAGATTATCTCACCAGTGTATATATACCTCCTGTTACTGATGGTGCAAGATTCAAGACCATGGATGAGCTGCTGAACCTTATGGATACTCTGCGAGGAGAAGAAGGCTGTCCTTGGGACAGAAAGCAAACCAGAGAAAGCCTTAAGCCCTATCTCCTGGAGGAAACCTATGAGGTGCTGGATGCAATTGAAAAGGATGATATAGACCTTTTAGTGGAGGAACTGGGGGACTTGCTCCTGCAGGTAGTGTTCCACGCTCAGATTGCCAAGGAGTCAGGAGAATTTGATTTCCATGATGTTGTTTCAGGCATAGTGAAAAAATTGATTGAAAGGCATCCTCACGTGTTTGGAGATGTGGTTGCAACCTCGG
>JAQZBM010000042.1 GCA_029238945.1 Clostridia bacterium | reverse complement strand
ATACCTTGATAGATATTTTTTGAGAAAGCAGACGCTGCTATCAGAAGGTATGAGTCTGATGAGCTTATTGTCGCTGCTAATATACCTGCCATAACGATTCCTGCAAATATTGGTATGAAGAAGTTTGTAGACATCAGAATAAATATACTTTCTGCCGCACTTTGCGTAAGCAGTTCTGCCGGATACAGTACTCTGCCTATGATGCCTATAGCTACGGCTGCTGCAAGAGAGATTATAACCCATATAATCGCTATCCTTCTAGACAGCTTAATATCACCGGGCTTTTTGATAGCCATGAACTTGAGCAAGACCTGCGGCATGCCAAAATACCCAAGTCCCCAGGAAAGTGTGGAGACAATAGTCAGCAATCCATAGGTACCTGCCTCACCAAACATAGGCTTTCCTGCTTCTACTGCCTGAACACCATCTACCATTACAGGTGCTGCAATCCCGAAAAATTCGAAGAATCCCGGTATTGCCTTTGCGTTTTCAACAACAGCTGAAATCCCGCCGGCTGCTGAAATTCCTGTTATGAGTACAGCACCCAAGGCTATAAACATTACGACCCCCTGCATAAAGTCAGATGCACTTTCTGCCAGGAAGCCTCCTATGAAGGTATAAAATACTACAAACAAGGCACCTGCAATCATCATGTACACGTATTTTATTCCAAACAGCGTACTAAAGAGCTTGCCCACTGTAACAAAACAGCTAGCTGCGTAAATGCTGAAAAACACTAGGATAAAAAGTGCTGCTATTGTCATTATGACCTTTTTCTCTTCTTTGAATCTATTGCTGAAAAAATCGGGAATAGTTATCGCATCCCCTGCAGCATGGGAATATGTGCGAAGCCTTTTAGCTACAAGCAGCCAGTTCAGATAGGTGCCTATAGCAAGTCCTATTGCCGTCCATACTGCATCACTTAAACCATAAAAATATGCAACACCTGGCAGTCCCATT
This sequence comes from Clostridia bacterium, assembly GCA_029238945.1. Taxonomy (GTDB): domain Bacteria; phylum Bacillota; class Clostridia; order Lutisporales; family Lutisporaceae; genus GWB2-37-7. Next base: position 12,785 of record JAQZBM010000042.1, on the reverse strand, counting down.
AGTAACCAGCCGCTCATATCAGAGGCTTCGGCACCCATAGCAACAACCCAGGGACCAAGGGATCTGCCTCCTATCAGGTAATTATCACTGCTTTCCCCTGCACGTTTTGCATAGTAAACTCCGATACCGACAACCACCGCTACGTATAAACTCATAGCGATGAAGATTTGTAAGCTTTCTCCACTCATTATATTCACTCCTTCATTGTATTTTTTAAATCCTTTAATCCAAAAAAAGAAACCTTCATCCCAGTAAAGGGACGAAGGCTATTCCGTGTTACCACCCTAATTAATGCAAATAGACAAATAATGTACGCGCGCTGCATTATTTTTTATTTACATTGTCTCTATGCCCATAACGCAGGCTTGCGTCAGACTTTTCATCTGCAGCTCAGAGGCCGGGCTTCGTAAAAATTATCTGAAAAACCTTTCAGCCGGTGGGTTCTTCTCTCTGTAAGAATCAGTTTTACTACTATTCCTCTTCACAGCTTTTTGTATAATAAATAGAATTATATATTATGTAAATTTCAGTGTCAACAATATTAAGAAAATAAGTTCACAAATTTATCTCATATATTTCACAAATTATATTTTTTGCATGAAAAATAGCAGGTCAGTTGGCCTGCTATCGTTCATTTCATTATGTTTAAATATTATTATACCTCAGCTGCATTTACGCTGTTAAATTCATCTTGTATTTCCTTTGATGGTTCCTTAGACAATAAGGAAACTACAAGGATAGCGATACAAGAAATTACGAAAGCTGGGAATAATTCATATATGCCAAATACTCCGCCCATTGGCTTAAGTATAAGCTTCCATATGAATACCATGCCGCCGCCGGCAACCATACCAGCTATCGCACCAGATCTTGTAACTCTCTTCCAGAAAAGCGAGAACAGCATTGCTGGTCCGAAGGTCGCACCGAAGCCTGCCCATGCAAAGGATACTACCTTGAATATTACACTGTTTTCATCCAGAGCTATTATCATTGCAATGATAGCTATTGCTACCAAAGTAACTCTTGATGCAGTAAGAACTTGCTTGTCTGTAGCTTCCTTCTTCATAATACCTTGATATATGCTCTTTGAGAAAGAAGCAGCAGCTATCAAAAGATATGAGTCCGATGAGCTTATTGTTGCAGCCAGTATACCAGCCATAACAATTCCTGCAAACAATGGGAAGAAGAAATTTGTAGACATTACTATAAAGATATTTTCTGCTGCACCTTGTGTAAGGAGTTCTGTAGGATACAGCGCTCTTCCTATTAGACCTATTGCTACAGCAGCTGTAAGTGATATTAGAACCCAAACAGTTGCAATTCTTCTTGATAACTTAAGGTCGCTGGATTTCTTTATAGCCATGAACTTCAACAATACTTGAGGCATACCAAAGTAGCCTAAGCCCCATGATAATGTAGAAATAATTGTTAATAGTCCATATGTACCTGCTTCACCGAATAACGGCTTGCCCGCCTCAACTGCCTGAGCACCATTAACCATTGTAGGTGATGCGATTCCGAAGAAATCAAAGAATCCCGGTATTGCCTTTGCGTTCTCAATAATAGCAGAAACTCCACCGGCTGCTGAAATACCAGTTATCAATACAGCGCCCAAGGCAATAAACATTACTACACCTTGCATGAAGTCTGATGCACTTTCTGCAAGGAAGCCTCCTATAAAGGTATAGGCTACAACAAATAATGCGCCTATTATCATCATATAGGCATATTTAATGTCAAACAAAGTGCTGAAAAGCTTACCAACTGTAACAAATGTGCTGGAAGCGTATACAGTAAAGAATATTAAAATAAAAAGTGCGGATATTGTTGCTAATACCTTTTTGTCCTCTTTAAATCTGTTGCTGAAAAAGTCAGGAATAGTTATTGCATCTCCTGCGACGTGGGAATACTTACGAAGCCTTTTTGCTACAAATAACCAGTTTAGATAAGTACCTGCAGCAAGCCCTATTGCAGTCCACACTGCATCACTTAAACCATAGAAGTACGCTACTCCGGGTAGTCCCATTAAGAGCCAGCCGCTCATATCAGAGGCTTCAGCACCCATAGCTACAACCCACGGACCTAATGACCTGCCGCCTATTAGATAGTTGTCACTACTTTCATTGGCACGCTTTGCATAATACACACCGATACCAATTACTACAGATACATAGATAAACATTGCGATAAAGATTTGTATTTTGTCCCCGTACATTCATTTCCCTCCTTAATTTTAGACTCGAATTTTGTCGGTCGTTAAAACTTATTCGATAGTTTCAAAAAAATACCTGCATTTTTTTGAATTAATTCACAATTCTAAATAGTTAATTTTCAGACAAACTCGTCTTAACTTTCCCAGCATTGCTAAATCTCAATTTGTAGGCATTTTATTAGACAACGCATAGTATAAATAGACTATAACAATTTTTAAAAGGCTTCTTTTAAAGCACAAATTATCTATTTATTTTGTGCTTTGTTTAGTTCGAAAAATTTGTAGAAATTTGCAGGAATTTAATTTACTTCTCCGAATACTTATATGTTGTATATACAAATTGCTTATTATATAGGAAGCTTTTCGTAAGAGCTTGTGTAATACAGAGCCTTGTAAGCGCAATATGCTACTCTGCAGGTCAGCTTTGTCAGCAATGTATGTATACAATATTCAACACTATAGCAACAAATAATTATCTTTATAGGAGGGGAAAAAATGCGTATCAAGGAACATCCAATACTATCCTTCAGCAAGGGCAGAAAGGTCCAGTTTACCTTTGACGGTAAAGCATATGAAGGATATGAAGGAGAACCAATAGCAGCGGCTCTGCATGCTGCAGGAGTAATGGTTTTGGGACACAGTCATGACAAGCAAAGACCTAGGGGTTTTTACTGTGCCATAGGTAACTGCTCATCCTGTCTTATGGTTGTAAACAATGAGCCAAACGTAAGAACATGTACAGAACCTCTAAAAGAAGGCATGGTAGTTGAAACTCAAAAAGGGAAGGGTGATTTGAGATGAGAACGACTGAAATAGCGATTATCGGAGGCGGCCCTGCCGGATTACGTGCCGCTATCAGCGCTGCTTCAATGGGAGCCAAGGTTACTATAATTGAAAGAAATGAAAACCTCGGCGGTCAATTGGTGAAGCAGACTCATATGTTTTTCGGATCACAGAAGCAATATGCTTCAACTAGAGGAATAGATATAGCAGAAATCCTTTTAAAGGATTTGGATAAATACAAAGACAGAATTGAAATAATGACTAATGCAACAGTTTTAAGCATTTTTGAAGATGGTGTAATTTCTATAGAACAAGATGATAAATATCTGAAAATAAAACCCCAATCCGTTATAGTAACCACAGGAGCTTCAGAAAAGTTCCTTGCATTTCCTAATAATGACCTGCCCGGAATTTATGGTGCCGGTGCAGTACAAACCTTAATGAATGTACACGGTGTTGCACCAGGCAGAAGTGTTGTCATGGTAGGTGCCGGAAATATAGGCTTAATAGTGAGCTATCAGCTTATGCAAGCTGGTATAGAGGTAAAAGCGATATTAGATGCTTCCCCGAGAATAGGCGGATATTTGGTACATGCTTCGAAGATTAGAAGAATGGGAATTCCAATTCTAACTTCACATACAGTAAAATATGCCCATGGAACTGACAAGCTCCAAAAGGTGACTATATGTCAGCTGGATGAGAAGTTTCAGCAGATACCAGGCACAGAGAGAGATATAGAGACCGATGTGCTTTGTATATCAGTAGGCCTTTCGCCTCTTACTGAACTTCTATGGCAGGCTGGCTGCAATATGAAATATATTCCTGAGCTAGGCGGCCACGTTCCTGTAAGAGATAAGGATCTTCAAACTAGCATCAAGGGAGTATACGTAGCCGGAGACGTTGCCGGAGTAGAAGAGGCAAGCAGCGCTATGGTTGAAGGCAGACTGGCAGGTCTGTGTGCTGCAAAGGCTTTAGGCCACGCAACAGCCGACTTCGAAGAACTGCATAACGACTGCATAGAGCAGCTTAATTCCTTAAGATCCGGTCATGTAGGAGAAAAAATCCGAAAGGGACTTGAACAAGTCGCAATGTAAGGGGGTTTAGAAATGTTAGAGAAAACTGGAGTTGCTACAGAACAGGACTTGGCAAGGGTTACACCCTCAAAGGAAAGGCGTGCCAAAGGACCTGTTGCTGTTATAGAATGCTTTCAAAGGATTCCGTGCAATCCTTGTCAAACAGCCTGTAAGACTGGTGCTATAAAAGAATTCAAGGACATAAATGACACACCCGAAATTGATCACGATGCATGCACTGGCTGCGGTCTCTGTGTAAGCAGCTGCCCTGGCCTTTCAATAGTTGTTGTAGATGAGACTTATTCAGAGGAAGAAGCCTTAGTCAAGATACCTTATGAGTTTCTTCCACTGCCCGAGGCAGGCAGCTTTGTTACAGGCTTGGACAGGGAAGGAAAGCCCGTTTGCAGAGCAAAGGTGGTAAAGGTTCTGAACACAAAGTCAATGGACAGAACCCCGGTAGTATCCTTGGCTGTACCTAAGGATATGTCCATGACAGTCAGGTTTATAAAGCTCAATGATTACTTTAGTGACAACACTATTGTATGCCGCTGCGAAGAGCTTACCATGGGCGAGCTGAGAGAGCTTATAAGAAAAGGCTACAATACTGTAGATGAAATAAAAAGAATTTCAAGAGCGGGCATGGGTCCTTGCCAAGGCAGAACCTGTCGTCAGCTTATTATGCAAGAAATTGCGGCTGCTACAGGAACCAAGATGGCAGACTTGACAGTTTCCACCTACAGGCCTCCTGTAAAGCCGGTTAAATTAGGAACAATAGCTGGAGGTGAGCACGGTGAATAAAACTGCTAGTGTTGTAATTATCGGTGGAGGTATCTCTGGTGCTTCCATAGCTTATAACCTTGCCAAAAAAGGCGTCAAGGACATTATAGTTGTAGAAAAGAAGTTCTTAACCAGCGGTTCTACAGGCAGATGCGGTGCCGGTATCAGAATGCAATGGGGAACTGAAATGAACTGCCGATTGTCAAAGTTCAGTACAGAATTCTATGAAACTGCAAATGAAGTCCTTGAATACGAAGGTGATATAGAATTCAAGCAAGGCGGCTATCTGATAGTTGCTGCTACCGAGAAAGAAGATGAGCAATTCAAAAAGAATGTTGCTTTGCAAAACAGTCTTGGAATTCCAACTGTTTATCTCACACCTAAGGAAGCTAAGAAAATAATTCCTCATATGGACGAAACAAAGATAATAAGTGCTACCTTCTGCCAAAAAGACGGACACTTAAATCCTTTCCATACTACTCAAGCCTTTGCAAATGCTGCAGAAAGGCTCGGAGTCAAATTCATGAAATACACAGAAGTCACAGGCATTAAGGTAGAAAACGGCAAGGTTGTCGGCGTGCAGACAGACAAAGGCTTTATTTCAACTCCTGTAGTCGTTAATGCAGCAGGCGGATACTCAAAGCAAATCGGAGAAATGGCCGGAGTAGATATTCCTGTATATGCTGAGAGACACCAAATACTTGTTACAGAGCCTGTAAATCAAATGCAAGATCCAATGTATATGGGCTTCGCCCTTAACGTTTATATTCAGCAGACACCCCATGGAAGCTTTATAATGGGCAGAAGCGGTGAAAATGAACCAAGAGATCTCAGAATCACATCCAGTTGGGACTTTACAGAAAAAATGGCAAAGGATGCTTGCACTCTGTTACCAATGCTGAAGGATTTAAGAGTCGTCAGACAGTGGGCAGGCTTGTACACTATGTCTCCTGACAGACAGCCTATTTATAGCAAGGCTGGCAACGTAGAAGGCTTCTATATGTCAACAGGCTTCAGCGGACACGGCTTTATGCTTGGTCCTGTTACCGGTGTAGTTATGTCCGAAATGATATTAGGAGAAAAGCCTTCACTGCCAATTGAAAAGCTCGGCTTAGACAGATTTGAAAAGGGCGAGCTTCTATTTGAACCTTCAGTTGTTTAATGCTAGAATAGTATATATATGTATTTTGGAGGTTGTATAGATGAAGGTTTTAAAAAGGAAACCAGAGCTTTGCATAGCATGTCATGCATGTGAATCCGCTTGCTCCACCACTTGGTTCAAGGAGGACAACGCAGAAAAGTCCTGTATTAGAATCAAGGAAGGCGAGAAGGAAAATGTAATCGTGTCCTGTACTCAATGCGGAGAATGCATAGACGTATGCCCCGTTCAGGCTATTACAAGAGATAAAAACGGGATTGTCAGAATAAACAAAAGTATCTGTGTTGGCTGCTTTATATGTGTAGGTTTTTGCCCAGAGCTTGCAATGTTCATGAATGATGAATACATTGAACCCTTCAAGTGCGTAGCTTGCGGACAATGTGCAAAGCAGTGCCCAACAGAAGCAATTTCCATAGAACAGGAATAACAATTGAGGGAGGAAAGTTAAATGAATATAGAAAAATTAAAATCCGCTCATAAATTGTTAAAAGAATATAAATATGAGTTGGGCAAAATCGAAAGAGGCTATACAAACAGAACCTTATATATAAATTTGGGCGATAACACTATAAAAGAAAAAACCGTTACTCAGCTTATGAAGGATAAATTTATAGGCGGCAAGGGCTTTGGCTTGTATTATCTATGGAATGCTGTTACACCTGATACAAAGTGGAACAGTCCGGAAAATGAAATAGTAATCGCCAGCGGCCCTGTAGGTGGGATAACTCAATATCCCGGTTCAGGAAAATCTCTTGTTTGCAGCTTGTCACCACTGACAGGAATGCCAATGGACAGCAATGTCGGCGGTTATTTCGGACCACTGCTCAAGTTCTCAGGCTTCGATGCATTGGAGCTTCAAGGCAAGGCGGACAAGGATGTAATAGTATTCATAGACGGTAACAGCGGCACAATCCGTATTGAAGAAGCCCCTGAGGAGGCAATTGACAGCCACATTCTTGGTGAACAGCTTACTGAAATGTACGCAGAAAATGAAGAAGATAAGAGAAATATCTCTGTAGTATCTGCAGGCTCTGCAGCAAACAATGCTTATATAGGTCTTCTTAACTTCACCTTCTACGATGTAAGAAGGAAGCAGATAAGACTTAAGCAAGCCGGCAGAGGCGGTATCGGTACTGTTTTCAGAGATAAGAAGATAAAAGCATTGGTTGTAAAGTTTGCAGGAGTTAAAGGAAATCTGAACAATCCTGCCGACCAATCCAGTATAAATAAAGCAGGTATAAAGCTCCATAAGGAAATACATGACCTGGATGACAAGCAAAACAGAATGAGACAAGTCGGAACTGCAAACATTATAGAGGTTATGGACCAATATGATTTGCTTCCAACTCATAACTATAAATTTGGCGGACATCCTGACACTTATAAGATTTCATCCAAGGTATTTACAAGCATGATAACTCAGAATACTCCCGATGGCTGCTGGTATGGCTGCAGCATGTCCTGTGCGAAGGCAGTAGACCGCTTTGAGCTGAAAACCGGTCCATACAAGGGACAGAAGGTTATAGTGGACGGTCCTGAGTATGAAAATGCGGCAGGTCTTGGCTCTAACTGCGGAATATTTGATCCTTATGCGATACTTGAGCTTAACTTCTACTGCGATACTTATGCAGTAGATACTATATCCTATGGTACTTTAACCGCGTTCTTGATGGAGTGCTATGAGAACGGTATCATAAACAAGGAAATTACCGGGGGCTTGGAGCTTAACTTCGGCAACTCATCAGCTTCCTTGGAGATGCTGCATCAGATGGCCAGGGGTGAAGGCTTCGGTAAGCTGGCCGGCTTAGGCATCAGAAACCTGAAGAGAATCTTTGTTGAACAGTATGGCGCTGACCCTGTATTCTTAAATGACATAGGAATGGAGCAAAAAGGCCTTGAGTTCTCAGAGTACATGCCAAAGGAATCCCTTGCTCAACAAGGCGGCTATGGTCTGACAAACAAAGGCCCTCAGCACGATGAAGCCTGGCTGATATTCATGGATATGGTAAACAACCAGATTCCTACCTTTGAAGACAAGGCAGAAGCACTGCACTATTTCCCAATGTTCAGAACATGGTTCGGACTGAACGGCTTATGCAAGCTTCCATGGAACGATATAGCTCCTGCAGACAATAAGCTTACTGAAGAGCCTGCGAAGATACCTGACCACGTTCAAAACTACGTTGACATTTTCAACGGCGTAACAGGCAAAAAAATTGATAAGAATGAGCTGATAGTTCAATCAGAACGCGTATACAACTTCCAGAGAATATTCAATATCAGAATGGGCTACGGCAAGAGAATACATGATGCTATTCCTTACAGAGCAATGGGCCCTGTTACAGCAGAGGAGTACTTATCAAGACAGGAAAGATATGATAAGCAGCTGAAAGAGCTTGTAGGCTTCAACCCGGAAGGAAAGACCACCGAAGAAAAAATGGCAGCTCTTAGAGCATATAGAAAAGACCAGTATGAAAAGCTTACAGATGCCGTGTATAAGAGAAGAGGCTGGACAATGGACGGCGTTCCAACCGTAGAACATCTTAAAGCCATAGGAATGGATCTCCCTGAGCTTGTAGAGGTAGTAAAAAAGCATCTATAAACCTCGTATAATACTGGACGCAAACACCAAAAATATATATAATTTATTTGGGGGCACTCATCTATTGGAATAATGTTGCATTAGGTGAGTGCCCTTAAAAGATTTAGGTAAAGGTGATGGATATGATAAAGCTAAACAACAGGGACTATGAATGGGAAGAAGGCCTTACGGTTAGAAGGCTTCTGCAAAAGGAAACCTTCACTTATCCAAGATTGATAGTTAAAATAAATAATGTGCTGGTGCCGGACGAGGAGTTTGAATCCACTGTAATAAGAGACGGAGACGATGTTAAGGTTATCCATCTTCTTGCCGGAGGCTAAAAGAGGTAGCAGGATACATCCTGCTACCTCTTTTTAACAACTTTTAAGCGCTGATTTTCCCCTGCTTCGACTTCTTGCCTAAGAAGGTATTTATTGTTGTTATAATAAGTACAATTGCAAGTACAAATAGAATTGCAGCCAAGGTTCCAATGATGTAGTTTTCACTCAAGAAGTTGTTTCGACTCACAAAAACAAGGGCTGTAAGTGTAACTGCAAACATAAATATCATTGGAATTACAGTCATAAAATTCTTTTTGCCGGATTTAGCCAGCCATGCTGAAACTGCCAGCAGTGAAAGTCCTGCGAGAAGTTGGTTTGCAGAACCGAATATCGGCCATATCTTCTGATATCCGTATGTAAGCAGCAATGCTGATAAACCTACAGTTATAGCAGTTGATACGTACATATTACTAAGTGCTGTTTTTGTTCCATCAGCTTTTGTAGTCATTTCCTGGAACATATATCTGCCCAACCTGGTTGCAGTGTCAAGACTAGTAAGTGCAAATGCCGAGAAGGCAAGTATTACAAATACGGTCCCAACAGGAACAGGAATTCCGAAGCTGTTCATGAAGTCTGCAACGCCGTTTGCAAATATTTGAGCAGGAGTACCCTTTGCTCCTACCACATAACCTACAGCGATAAGTGCCATTATGGCTACAACGCCTTCTATCAGCATTGCACCATAACCTACCAGTTTGCTGTCTTTCTCAGTATTCAGCTGCTTTGAGCTGGTACCGGAACCAACTAGTGAGTGGAAGCCGGATATTGCTCCGCAGGCTACAGTAACAAACAGCATCGGGAAAAGATACTGTGATTTTATACCTTCACCAACTGTGAAGCCGACAGATGCGGGTATAGCCATTGCAGGCCTTACGATAATAACACCTATGACGGCTCCTATAAGCATTGCATACAGCAAGAAGGAGCATAGGTAATCTCTCGGCTGCAGCAGGAACCATACAGGCAATGTAGATGCCAAGAAGATGTATATTATAAGTACTATATCCCAACCAAACTTAGAAAGCTTTACAAATGGGAATTGATAGCCTATCCATATGCAGAAGAACAATAGTGCTACTCCTATTACAGATGATAAGACCAGATTTGCACCCTTTCTGTAAACAAAGAATCCAAAGACCATTGCCAGGAAGATGAACAGAATCGATGCAGTCCCTGCCTGTGCTCCTGATATCGCTTCAGGCTTCGCTGCATCAAAAGCAAAGGTACTGGCACATATGTCTGTAAATGCCGCAACAACCAGAATCAGGGTAAGATATGCAAACAAGTTGAAAAGCTTCTTTCCATTTTCACCAATGTTTACTCTGATTACTTCTCCGATAGATTTTCCGTCATGTCTGATGGATGCAAAGAGTGAGCCCCAGTCATGGACTCCGCCTACAAAGATACTGCCAAGTACAATCCATAGATAAACCGGCAGCCATCCAAACACTGCAGCCGCTATAGGACCTGTTATAGGACCTGCACCTGCAATGGACGAAAAGTGGTGTCCCAAAAGTACTTTGGCATCTGCAGGACAATAGTCAATGTTGTCCCTTTTTGTGTGTGCCGGAGTTTTCTTTTCAGGGTCTATGCCCCAATGATTTGCCAGATATCCGCCATAGGTGACATAGGCAACTAGAAACAGTACGATTCCTAGTAATAATAAAGTCAATGAGTTCATTTGATAACCCCCTTTTTATAATGCATAGGAAATTTTAGATTTCCTTAATGCTCTTTTCAGCTAAATGCATTTCATGGATTACTTCCTTGGTGGTTAAAAAATCATATTGAAAGACTTTCATATTTCAAGGTGCAATTTGATACACCTTTTGAACCCGTTTCCCCGCCTTATTGGTTATAATCTGATTATCATCAAGTCCAATACCTATAAGCCTTACATCGCACCATCCCCTTAAGTAGAAGGAGTATGCCCTGCTGAAGCGGTGTACTTTTATTGCCATACCAGCTTTATCATCAATACTGTTGCCAATTATTACTCCTGTAACATATGTACTCATGTGGTCCCTTCCCGGTTCAACATATTCATCTACTATCCTCTTCAAAAACTGTCCAAAGGCGTCTATTTCATCTTCAGTCACTCTATCTGTTTTCTTAACATAACAGTATTCATAGCTCTCACACTTATCGATAACATCGTTTGGAGTTATAAAGGTTCTGCCGGAAACATTGCTGAAGCTTGCATGGATGTCTATCCTTTCTCCTAGCAGCATAACATTTCTTTCAACTTTAAAATGAGTTTCGAACTTCTTTTGTAGGCTTTCAAGATATTCCTCATGTGTCATGATATCGCCTCCCTGCAATGTTCTCTATAGCCGGCAGCTTTTCATCGCTCAATCATATTTTTGTAAATTATGTATTATAAATGATTAAATGTATATATTTTCAAATTGCTGTATATAAATCATTATAATACTTATTGTTCATAATGTTAATACATAAATTATGGTTATATCTAACAAATTACTAACAATCTCTCAATAAATACAGTCTCAGTTTATAGTATTCTGCCTTATTTCATCCAGCACTACCTTAGACTGCGGTGAGTCCGCAAAGTGTCCGTCAAGTAATGCACAGGAATAGCTGCTGCATGCAGCACAGTTTTGATGCCCCTTTCCGTCAGCACATTGTCTTATCTTGCAGCCTTCTCCCTTAATATTGAAGCAGCCCTCGCAATAAAAGTCCTCCGGCTTTGCTATGTGCTCATCTGTTGTATATCTTTTCGCAAGCTCCATTCTCAGATTTTCATCGTTATTAATTGTAGCCAGATATACATCACATTCAGAGCATACAATTCCACAGTAAGCAATTATTCTTTCCATACATAACTCCCCCTTCTATTCTTTGCCATGGTGAAAATATATCCTGTGTCTGATTCCGTTTTGTCGGCAGTATTCAGCTATTCTGGCTTCTTCTACAGCCCAGTAATCCGATCTGCCGAAATATATATCATAATACTTCTGATACAACTCAGGGTGCTTCCCCCTTAACCAATTAGCTATATCCTGCCAAATCGTACCCTTCACATTGAGGTTCTCAAATACATACTCTTTTACAAAAGGCTTTGTCCTCTCAATTATTCCAATCCAATCTGTCAGGTATGGAAATATCGGTCCTATGAATACATAGGTGAAAAGCCCGGCCTCGCTTAGTGCCTGCAAAGCCGTCACCCGCTTCTCTACACTGGCTGTATAGGGTTCAACCTCCCGCCTGATTGTATCGTCTAAGGCTGTCATAGTAATGCCTGCCTTGCAGTTATTAAACTGTTTAAGTACGTCTATATCTCTTACTATCAAGTCAGATTTTGATTGAATATCTATTTGCGCATCTATATCAACCAGCTTCTCTAAGAGCTTTCTTGTAAGCTTATACTCTCTTTCATAGTGAAGATAAGGGTCTGTGACGGAAGCTATGAAGAACTTCTTCCCTCTGTACTTCTCAAGATTATTGGGTATAAGCTCATCTGCGTTTATCTTCACGTCAACAAACTTGCCCCAAGGCTCTTCATGGTTTGTAAACCTCTTCATAAATCTCGCATAGCAGTATATGCAAGCATGGCTGCAGCCCACGTAAGGATTGATTACATAATCTGCACTGGGTAAATTTGATTTGGTGATAATATTCTTGGCTGTTAATTCTCTTACTATCACGATATCCATCCTTTTCTATATATACATCATCTATTTTTTTCCATTACATTATTTTTAACATATATTTAGGTATAAAACAATTAAAATCTCTCTATATAAATCGCACTAAAGTTTTTACATAAAGAGAACTGTACTTTGTGCGATTTATGAACAGCGGTAAACGATTTCGCGCTCTTTGAATAATGTAAAAT
>JAQZBM010000302.1 GCA_029238945.1 Clostridia bacterium | reverse complement strand
AGTTATTGAAGTGGTTGATCAGGGCGAAGGGATATCAGCTGAGGAATTACCATATATATGGGACAGGTTCTATAAGGCTCATAGCAATTCCGATAAGAACAAGGGAAGCGGACTTGGACTTGCAATAGTGAAAAGCATACTAGATGCTCATAAGAGCAGGTTTGGTGTAGAAAGTGAAAAGGGCAAGGGCAGCAGGTTCTGGTTTGAGGTAGAAAAAAGCGCCCAATATTCGGCTCTTTAATGTAGCTTGAGACAAGAAACGGCTGATTGTCAGGAATTTAGCAATGGCATAAATATTGCTATAAATAATGGCATAATCAATTTTTAGGAGGGCTAGTATGAGAGAGGTTGTTATTGTCTCAGCAGCAAGAACCCCTGTAGGAAGCTTTAATGGCTCTTTATCGGGAGTAAGTGCTGTTGACTTAGGTACTATTGTTATAAAGGAAGCAGTAAAAAGAGCTGGAATAGATCCGGAGGTAGTTGATCAGACTATTATGGGCTGCATACTACAGACTGGACTAGGACAGGGCGTGGCAAGACAAGCAGCAGTGAAGGCGGGCATACCAATAGAGAAGCCGGCAATGACTATCAATATGATATGCGGTTCAGGCTTAAGAGCGGTTCAGCTCGCTGCACAAGCAATAATAAGCGGAGAGAGCGATGTAGTAGTAGCAGGCGGAACAGAGAATATGAGTATGGCTCCGTATATATTGAAAAGTGCAAGAACAGGCTACAGAATGGGTAATGGAGAATTAGTTGACTCCATGATTTTAGACTCACTGACAGATGCCTTTAATAACTATCACATGGGCGTAACTGCCGAAAATTTGGCAGAGAAATATGGCATTTCCAGAGAAGAACAGGATACTTTAGCAGCTGCAAGCCAAAACAAAGCAGAAGCAGCAATAAAGCAGGGCAAGTTCAAGGACGAAATAGTGCCCGTAGTTATTCCTACAAAGAAGGGCGATGTAGTAGTTGACACAGATGAATTCCCAAGAGCAGGGACAACAGTTGAAAGCTTAGGTAAGCTTAGACCTGCCTTCAAAAAGGATGGAACTGTTACTGCAGGAAATTCATCAGGTATAAATGACGGAGCAGCTGCCTTGGTAATAATGGCAGCTGAAAAGGCAAAGGAGTTGGGCTTAGAGGTACTGGGCAAGATAGTTGGATATGCTTCTGCCGGTGTTGATCCAAGCATTATGGGTATAGGTCCTGTTCCTGCCACTAAGAAGGCTCTTGAGAGAGCAAAGCTGGAGCTTAAGGACATTGACTTGATTGAGGCAAATGAAGCTTTTGCGGCACAAGCTCTTTCTGTGGCTAAGGAGTTAGGCTTTGATATGAGCAAGGTAAATGTCAACGGAGGAGCTATTGCACTGGGTCATCCGGTTGGAGCAAGCGGTGCAAGAATACTTACAACATTGCTGTACGAGATGAAGAAGCAGAACGCAAAGCATGGATTGGCAACACTATGTATTGGCGGTGGAATGGGTACTGCAGTAGTTATTGAAAGATAAACTAACACAATAAAAGCTCAGGACATTGAGTCCTTTGCCTTTAGCCGGATTTGCTTCGCAAATGGCTGACAATAAAAGGGATTGCATAAAGGTTATGCAATCCCTTTTTTATTGTGTCTGACGAGTAAAAAGAAATTACCGGAAGCAAATCAATGTACAATTATTGTAAATAAATAGGTAAAAATTGTAATACAAACTGTTATACAAGCATATATTTAGATAAATCACCAGTGATTATTACTAGGGAAGAGGTGAGGTACATTGTATGACATATTAAACGTATATCTGGAAAATGGCTTAAGAGTAGTGATGCATAGAATTCCAAACGCAAGAACTATAGCCTGTGGTGTTTGGGTAAGACAAGGCAGTAAGCATGAGGATGAAGCGAGCAGCGGGCTGTCACATTTGCTGGAGCACCTGATGATAAATACAGATAACAATATGAACTCTAAGCTGCAGCAATTGATGGGGGAGGTTACTTCGGAAGGCGTTCTTTATAATGCAGGTACTACTAAGGAAAGCACCAGTTTCTTTTTTACAGGCCTTTCTGATTCATTGGGAAACTGCATTAAAACCTTGGCGAGTATTGTAATTGACAATAATACCTTCGCACATGGCCTGGTTGAAAATGAAAAAAAGGTAGTCACTCAGGAAGCCATATCTTTTTACTCATCCTTTAATCAAATTAAGGAGAGAGTTAGTCAAGCTTTGTGGGGAGATATCGGAGTAGGAAAAATTATCGTTGGAAACATTGAAAATATAAAGAAAGCAGAAATATGCAGCTTAGAAAAGATAGTGCAAGAGAGCTATACACCTGAGAATTCAGTCATTGTGGTTATTGGTGAGATAAACTATCAAGATACATTAAAGCTTATTGAAGATAACTTCAGCAGATGGGAAGACAGAAAAACCCGACAATACAATGAAGTGGTAGATAGTGAACCGGGGATTTATTTTAACAAAGGAAGCGGCGGCAAAAGTACAGTTATCTCTATAGGCTTTAGAACTCCAGGATATATGAGTAAAAATAGAGTGTATATCGATGTAGTAGCAAAAATATTGGGTGATACCAGCTTAGAATCGAGGATGGCGAAGGAAATAAGAGTCAAGAGGGGCCTGGCATACAATTTAGGTGCCTTCGCAAGCTTTTATGAGAATAGAGGAACCTTTGCATTCACTTCGGTATGTGCCAAGGAATCTGTGGAGGAAGTAATCAAGGTTGCAATAGAGGAATTTAATAAAGCAAAATATGAAGGCTTTACGCAAGCTGAGATGGACAGGGCAAAAAGAGTGCTGAAAACATCACGATTGCTGGAGCTGGGAGATATAACCTCACAGCTTAAATTCATTGGAAAATTTGTTTCTTATGGTCATTTGTATTCTCTGGAACAGGAATTAAGAAACATTGAGAAGGTAGAACTGGAAATGTTAAATAAAGCAGCTGAAGACATTATAAAAGAAATGAACTTATCATTAGCGGTTATTGGTGAGTGTGATATTGACACATTAGTGCCGCATCTCAAAATAAGCTAGGCATTGGAGGGATAAAGTTATGAGTGACATTCCTTGCATTTATGATATGAGTATGGTGGATGAAAATGAAACACTAAAGGAAGATATTTTAAAGGGAAAAGGGCTTGATGTAATTTTAAGTCTGCTCTCCGGCAGCAAAACCGCCAGAGAACTGTCCAGAGAATTAAATACACCGGCATTTTCTATAC
>JAQZBM010000301.1 GCA_029238945.1 Clostridia bacterium | reverse complement strand
TTATTAAACTGCTTAATGATACCTATGGTATAAGGAGAGTTCTGATAGGCACTCTATCCGGAAACTCAATCGGTAAGAGATTCTGGAGTAAGCTGGGCTTCAGCTATCTAAGAACTATCGACCAATACATGAAGCTGAACAGCAAAACGGAAGATTTTATAATAATGAAAAAGGACCTGGAGAAATAAACATTACGCAGAAATTATTTCTCGAAGGTCCTGTTTTTTAGATAAGACATTATCTTTTTAACATATTCCTGAGTCTCCTCGAATGGAGGAATACCACCGTACTTTGTAACATTTCCCGGACCTGCGTTATAGGCTGCCAGTGCTAATTCAAGGTTTCCGCCGAATTGGTCCAGCATGCTCCTAAGAAATTTTACGCCGCCCTCAATGTTTTGGACAGGATCAAAGGCATCTGCTACTCCCAGACCCCTTGCTGTATCAGGCATAAGCTGCATTAACCCCATGGCACCGGCAGAGGAAACAGCATTGGGATTGAAGTTGGATTCTGCTTTTATTACAGCTTTTATAACAGCGCTGTTTATGTTGTACTTATTAGCAGCGTTCTCGATTATGGTATTATAGTCGACGTTATAGTCACTGCTTATACCTGAGGCTTCGGCAGAAAGTATCTCACTAAAGCTGTCCTGCGGTTCTTTGACAAGCTTAACAAAGGATGGCAGCTGACCTTGTATTTCCATTAGCTTCTGTCGGAGAATGTTGTTTAGTAAATCTGACATATAATCAACTCCTTAGCACTATTTTACAGTAAAACAAGCTTATGTTCAACGAAACTCTTCATATATTGTCGAAAATAATAAGATTTTGCTGAGAAGCCTTTAACGGAAACATAATTAAAATTTTCACATTGAATAGATATTTAAGTTGTGATAAATTCAAGTATATACGGGGTGATACCATGAGAAGTACAAGAGTTGAAAAAAAACAAAGGAAAAAGAAATATCTAAGAAGCTTATTGCTGGTTTTCCTAGTCATCATACCCTTGACAGCAGTGTCAAGCTCTTTTGTCATTCATTATGCCATGAATAGGGATAGGGCTGTAGAGCTGCTTCCTATTGCTGCCGCACCTGCCAATAAGGAGGTTGAAGCTTTTAAATACAGCTATGACTTGGCTGCAAAAGAGTTTTACAGAGTAGAAATTAAAAAATATGATAAATATGAGGATGCAGAAGCAGCGATAATTTTGCTCAAAAATAAGAAACTAAACGGTTTTATTATTAAGGAGCAGGGATATTTGACTGCATTTGGCTTGTATATTAATAAGTCACAGGCGGATATGGCAGCAAAGTATCTAGATAGGAAAAACATTCAAGGTACAGTTAATACTGTAGATATAAGAAGCTATGGAATACAATATGATGATATAGACAAAACACTGATTGATTTGGTTAAGGCAACTGACACAGCTATTATGAAGCTTGCTGAAGAAAAGTCAGCACTTAGTCTGGAATGCTTATATTCAAACAAAGAGGTTGGAGAACAGAGCTTAGACGCTATTATAGAACGTGAGGCTCAACTGGATAGATATTTAAACTATCTTGATACTATTAAGAACTCTGAGAACAATACATATGTTAAAGCAGGGCTGCAGGAGTTAATAGAGGATGTGCTTATTGAAAGGCTTAATCCTGGAGAAAGCTACGGCTATTATGACCTGCAAGACAGTCTGCTAAACCAGATTGAGGCTTTGCGAAGGTTTTATGATAAGCTGATGGTTTGATAAGAGAAGCAAAAACAAGGAGGCCGTTTTATGAAGGTAATTGAAATAAAGGAACTGCTAAGTGCTGAGGTTCTATGCGGAGAAGAATTTTTGGAAAATGAAGTATCTTACGGCTTTAGCTCCGATCTAATGAGCGATGTGCTGGTGTATGTAAAGGGTAAGACTGTATTGCTTACGGGGCTTACCAATAACCAGGTGATAAGGACGGCAGAAATGGCGGACCTAAACGTAATAGTATTTGTGAGAGGTAAGAAGCCCGATCAGGAATTAATCGACATGGCTATAGAAAACAATATACTGCTAATGCTGACAAAGGATACAATGTATACAGCTGCCGGGAAACTGTACGGCAAGGGATTGCAAGGCATACGGATTGAAGCTTAAAGGAGAATATTCATGGATGTGATAAAGTACACCTTTAACGTTGAAAAAGATGACTTTGACAGGGCGGGGGAAGCATCCAGCAGCATAAAGAAGATTTTAAGACAGCTTGGTATAGACCCTGCAGTGATAAGAAGAATAGCCATTGCCTCTTATGAAGCGGAGATTAATATAGTAATCCACTCCCTGGGAGGGCAAATAGATTTTGAGGTTGACCCGAACTCTATTAGAATTGCAGCAAAGGACAGGGGGCCCGGTATTCCTGATATAGAGCTCGCAATGCAGGAAGGGTATTCAACTGCCAATGAAAGAGCAAGAGAAATGGGGTTCGGAGCGGGAATGGGCTTGCCCAACATGAAGAAATGCTCTGATAAATTTGCTGTAAGCTCTGAGCTGGGCAAGGGAACAGTCATTACTATGGAAATGTATATATGAAAGCAGGTGATAGTGTGGACAAAAAATATTTCCATTCGGTTGTACTTCAAGAGGACAGATGTATCGGCTGCACAAGCTGCTTGAAGGTATGCCCGACAGAGGCCATAAGATTAAGGGACGGAAAGGCCAGGATAATTGGAGAAAAGTGCATTGACTGCGGTGAATGCATAAGAATATGTCCTAACCATGCTAAAAATGCAATAACAGACGATCTTTCCATACTGCAGAATTTTAAATACAAGATAGCAATTCCCTCATTGGTATTCTATGGTCAGTTTGCGGGGAATGTGGGGCTGGAGCTACTGAGATAATCACTGAGATTATTAAGAAGAGGATGTTTAATGACAGCTCACTGGAAAGACCCCTTATTAATTCTTCCTGTCCTGCAATTTTACGTCTTATTCAAATCAGGTTTCCTGATTTGCTGCCTAATGTCATAAATATTGAGACACCTATAGAGATTACGGCCAGAATTGCCAAAAAAGAGGCTGCAAAGAAAACAGGGCTGGATATTTCGGATATAGGAGTAATTTTCATATCGCCCTGTACGGCAAGAGTTACCAGTATAAGAAATCCTTTGGGGATTGAGAAATCCTACATAGATGCTGCCATATCCATGAAGGATATTTACGGCGCACTGGTAAGAAACCTGAACAGCATACCGCCTGAGATTACCTCGGAAAGTACGCGGGAGTCAATGGAATGGGCGATTGTAGGCGGCCAAGCCAAGATTTTGGGCTTGGACAGCTATATAGCTGTAGACGGTATACACCAGGTTATAAAGGTGTTGGAGGAAATCGAGACGGGACGCCTTCAGGGCTTGGACTTCGTTGAAGGCATGGCCTGCGTAGGAGGCTGCATAGGAGGACCCCTAACCATAGAAAATACCTTCATCGCAAAGTGTAAGATGTTTGCCATGGCTAAGGGCTTGCCGGCTTCAAGGCTGACTGAACAAGAGTTGGATAGTTATCTCGAAATGTATGATAACGGCTTTATCAGCCTTACAGAGCCTATAGAACCAAGAGCAATACTGAAGCTGGATAAAGATATTTCAAAATCTATGCGGAAGATGGAGATGATTGAGGAAATGCTGAAATATCTTCCGGGACTGGACTGCGGTGTGTGCGGTGCTCCAACCTGCAGAGCCTTTGCAGAGGATATAGTAAAGGGAGAAAATCAGAAGTCTATCTGTATAGTAAAGACAATGGAAAGCTTTAAGTCAAAAAGGAAGGTATAGAGAGGAGACTGTATATGATACAAAAAATTTGTGAGAAAATAAATGCTGTAGTGCTGGCAGGCGGAAATAATCAGGGCAGGGAGATAAAGGGTGTATATATTTGCGACCTTTTAAGCTGGGTCATGTCTCATGCAAACAAGGGCAATGCATGGATAACTGTAATGTCTCACGCAAATGTGATAGCGGTAGCTTCCCTGCTGGATATAGGCTGCATCATAATACCGGAGAATATCGAGGTTGACGGTGATGCGTTAAAAAAGGCGGAGGAGGAAGGCATACCTGTGCTCAGCTCACCTCTTAATGCTTTTCAAATTGCAGTAGAGCTGGAGCAAATGGGCATAGGTATGTAGTATGAAATTTGCTGTAGATTTACATATACATACAGCTTTATCACCCTGCGGTGACGAGGACATGACTCCGAATAATATTGTAAATATGGCTTTACTGAAGGGCTTGGACATTATCGCTATAACAGACCATAACTGCTGCGGCAACATCGAGGCTGTACTGGACGCCGCAAGGAGCAACGGACTGACTGTCATTCCAGGGGTAGAGGTTCAGAGCAGGGAAGAGGTACATTTAATCTGTTTGTTCAAAAAAATTGATAATGCGCTGAAATTCGGAGGAATTATTTACGACTCACTGCCAAACATATCAAACAACGAAGAACTTTTTGGAAGACAGCTTCTTTTTAATGCAAGGGATGAGATAATTGGGAGGCTTGACAAGCTGCTTTTGTCATCAAGCAAATTTTCAATTGATGAAATATTTGAATTGACAAAAGAATATAAGGGTCTTTGCATTCCTGCTCATATAGACAAATCAGCTTACAGTATTATAAGCAACCTGGGCTTTATACCGCCTTCGCTAAAGGTTACGACAGTTGAATTTTCAAATCGGGAAAAGCCTGAAAGCATCAAGGCAAGGCTTCCTTACCTTAAGAATTACAAATACATAGTATCATCTGATGCGCATTATCTGTGGGACATTAGTGAACGTCAGCATTTTGTAGAGCTGGAGTACTTAAGTATGAATAAATTGTTTGAATATCTCGAGACTTGATAATGTGCGCAAAAGTTCTGAAAAGTTTAAATATTTGGACTAATATGTAGAAAAACCTAGCTTTTGAAAGAAATTATAAAAATTTCCTAGAAAACTAAAAATTTTTGTTAAAAATTTCTCATACATGTGGTACAATAGTCATGGAAGCTAATTGATAAATTTCTATCAATTAAGAACAATCAATTTGATGAATATATAAGGAGGGGTTCTCTTTGATGACTGATATGGAATTCAAGGAAAAACTGGATAAGTTGGAACATATCATAAACGAGCACAAAAACCAACAAGGAGCTTTGATGCCAATTCTTCACGAGACACAAGAGCTGTTTGGCTATCTGCCTGAAGAGGCACAACAAAAGATATCAGAGATTCTCGGCATATCAATGGCAGAAATTTATGGTGTAGCTACCTTCTACTCAAGATTTACACTAAAGCCGAGAGGAAAGCATACAATAGGTGTTTGCTTAGGTACAGCGTGTTATGTTAAGAACTCTCAAGGTGTTATCGACAAAGTTAAGAAGGAGCTTAATATTGAGCCCGGTGATACAACTGATGACGGACTGTTCACATTAGAAGCTACAAGATGCATAGGCTGCTGTGGACTAGCCCCTGTAATGACAATTGGTGAGGATGTATACGGTAAAATAGTTCCGGAGGATGTACCGGACATATTGAAAAAATATCAGGAGTAGTTTATGAAAGAACTGGCACTTCACATTCTTGATCTTGCACAAAACTCAATAGCAGCCGGAGCAAGCCTTGTTGAAATAGAAATCTTCGAGAACCTGGAAAAGGATATATTAAGCATTACTTTGGAAGATAACGGCTGCGGCATGGAGTATGAAGAGGCACAGAGAGCAAAAGACCCTTTTGTGACCAGCAGGACTACCAGAAAAGTAGGACTGGGAATACCATTGATGCTGGCAGCCTGTCAAAGATGTGAAGGCGATTTAGTTATAGAATCACAGAAAAGTTTAGGTACCAAGCTTATAGGCACTTTTAAGCATAGTCATATTGACAGAGCGCCTATGGGAGATATGGCAGAGACTATAGTTACTCTTGTACTGGGAGCGGAGCATGTAGATTTTGTTTATATCCATAAAATCAATCAGGAGGAATTCATCTTTGATACCAGAGAAATAAGGAATACTCTTGGAGAGACTGTACCGCTTACAGAGCCGGAGGTACTGAATTGGATAAAGGGTTATATCGATGAGGGTTTAAGCAATTTAC
>JAQZBM010000300.1 GCA_029238945.1 Clostridia bacterium | reverse complement strand
ATAACAGAAGATAAAATGGAAGCGTTTCTCTTTGTGACATCACCTATAGGCGGGAACGATATTACAGAAGAGAAAATATATAAGTTTTTAGCAGAGAATAGTATAAAGTTTGGAATAAAAGAAAATGAAATAACCAATATAGCAAAAAACAAACTTTATGAAATAGAAATTAAAATAGCAGAGGGAATGCGTCCTATTCCTGGCGAGGACGCAAAGCTTGAATATCATTTTGATACAACCAACGAAACAAAATTGGTTGAAACTGACGGAGGGAAAATTGACTTCAGAGAGCTTTCACTCATAAAGAACGTAAAAGCGGGTCAGGTGCTTGTTACAATGACCCCGCCGACAGAAGGCATAGCAGGCAGAAATATAATGAATGAAGAAGTTAAGGCTCCTGAGGGTAAGAAGGCTACCTTGCCGAAAGGCAAAAACGTTGTTGTTTCCTACGACGGTATGCAGCTGATTTCCTCAATAGACGGAGAAGTTAAGATACTGGACGATAAGGTTCATGTTTTCGCCCTGTATATGGTGCCGGCCAATGTAGACAACTCAACCGGCAATATCAGATTTATAGGTAAGGTTATAGTCAAAGGCAATGTTCTTACCGGTTTTTCCATAGAAGCTGAAGGAGACGTTGAAGTATTTGGAGTAGTGGAAGGTGCAAAGATTGTCTCCAAAGGCAACATTATACTCCATAGAGGCATACAGGGAATGAATAAAGGAGAGCTGTACTGCGAAGGAGACTTGGTTGCAAAATTCATAGAGAACAGCACAATTGAAGCCAAGGGAAATGTGCATAGCGATGCAATAATGCACAGCAGCGTTATATGCGGTAAAAAGCTTGAGGCCAACGGCAGAAAGGGACTTCTGGTTGGCGGACAGTTCAAGGTATCTGATGAGATAAGGGCAAAGGTAATCGGTTCTCCTATGGCAACTATAACCGAGCTGGAGGTTGGAGCGAATCCTGACCTTCGCAAGAAATATGATGCATTCAAAAGTGAGTACAAGAGTATTGTTGAAAATACTGAGAAGGTTACTCAAGCAATAGACTTGTTGAATAAACTTAGCCAGAAATCAGAGCTTCCGATAGAAAAACGTGAACTGCTTGCGAAATCCATGCAGGCAAAAATGCAGCTGGTAGAAAGGCTGGAAGGCGTAAATGCAGAAATCAAAGAGATGGAAGGCTATCTGGAGGAAATATCTAAAGGGAAAATTAAGGTTTCAGAGGTAATATACCCTGGAGTTAGAGTTACAATAGGAAGCAGTATGCTGTATATTAAGGATTCGCTGAAGTTCTTAACACTTTACAGATTAAATGCTGATATAAGAATCGGACCCTACGAAAACTAAAGGGGGGGCTCCTAATGCCAATAAGATCAATCGACTATCAAGTAATGATACCGAAAAGTACAGAGGTTCAGAAGATAAAGCATGCAGAAATGCAAAACCCTCAGAACAATAATCTTATTAATATGCAAAAGCAGCAGGAGCAGAATCAAAGAACACTTCGAAAAGTAAACGAAACAAAGAAAGCATTTGAATCAAAGATAAAAAAGGATCAGCCCCGTAAGCAGCAAAAGGACAACCAGCAGGAAGCTGAAGAGCAAAATAAGAAGAACAAACAAAAGGATAAACCAACAATTGATATTAGAATCTAATCGAGGTGGCGACATGACAACACACTTTATTAATTATATATTGCTCGCAGTAGGAATCTTAACAGTATTGTCGACAGTAATCATGATTATTCTCGATAAGCTAAAGGGCGATGACATGTACTTCAATATAGATGTAAAGGAGCAGGAGCTGAAGAAGGTAATAGAAGATGCTGAAGAAATACAGTCAGAACTGAATTTTACTTCAGATATAATAGTTAAGGACATAGAAGAGAAGATTAATGCCTTCAATCAGCTATATAAGCATGCAGCCAGAAGCCTTGAGCAATTAAATGCAAAACCGGCGGCGGTTGAGCCTCAAGCACCTGTGCAGCCCGTTCCACAGCCTGTACAACAACCGATTCAACAGACTGCACCACATATAGAAAGAACTGTAGTGCCGGTAAAATTCAAGCCAGTGACTGCAGTAAACACGAATAAAACAGTCCAAAATGAAGAGCAGGTTAAGTCTAAGCAGCAAATGATTTTTGAGCTTGCGGAACAGGGTGTCAGTATAGTTGATATAGCTAAAAGGCTGAATGTAGGTCAGGGGGAAGTGACATTAATTTTGTCGCTTAAAAACGAGGAGAACTAAGATGACTAAGTATAGTTTGAAGAATATATTTTTAGGTGTTGGAATAGGCTTGATAATATCCTCTATGGCAAATATCAGCGCAGCACCGGAGAGCTTGACTAAGGATGAAGTGATAAGAGAAGCACAAAGGTACAACCTTATTGTTATGGATGCAAAAGACATGATAAAGAAGGAGGCGCCTGCACCAACGCCGGAACAGCCGGAAAGCAAGCCTGAAGAGCAAGGTGTTGTTACAATAGTTATTGAATCGGGGGCAACTTCTGAGGGCATTGCAGAGCAGCTTTTGAGCAACAAACTAATCAGCAGCAAGCAGGAGTTTCTGCACAGGTTAAGAGAACAAAAGAAAGAAAGCAAGGTGCAGATAGGGAGCTTCAAAATACCCCAAGGGTCATCTTTAGATAAAATAATTGAAATAATAACGACTTCACCTAGATAGGAATGCTCCGGCATTCCCATTAGGTGATTTTTTCTCTGGAAATTTGAAGTTATTGTAATAAAAAATGGAATCAAGTGAAAAATATAAGCAAGGCTGTTTTTTCGAAGATTGTATAAAAATATATTGCCAATAAATAATATATATGGTATACTAGCAATCGTGAAAATTCACACACGATTTAATTCTGTGAAAGGTGCCGTAAGGCTTTCAGAGAAAATGATGATCGTGGAGGTAAAAAACCAACGGAGGTGTTTTAAAAATGTCAGTAATTTCAATGAAACAGCTTTTAGAAGCTGGGGTGCACTTCGGTCACCAAACAAGAAGATGGAATCCTAAAATGGCTGAGTACATCTTCACAGAAAGAAACGGTATCTACATCATCGACCTTCAAAAGACAGTTAAGAAGGTGGAAGAAGCTTATGACTTCGTTAAGTCAGTAGCAGCAGAAGGAAAGGATATCCTTTTCGTAGGTACAAAGAAGCAAGCTCAAGAGTCAATAGAATCAGAGGCTGTTAGAGCAAACATGTTCTACGTTAACCAAAGATGGTTAGGTGGA
>JAQZBM010000299.1 GCA_029238945.1 Clostridia bacterium | reverse complement strand
AGGTTTTTATATCATTAATAATCTCTCTTAACTTTTCAGCTTGATCTCTAATTTTAATTATCTCCTATTAAGCTATTAATGATTTTTTCCTTATCTGCTATTTCTATGTCATCCGGTACACTTTGTCCTGTTGTAATGTAAGAAATAGGTTTTTTTGTAATATATGCAACATTCAACATTACTCCTGTTGTAGAAGTCTCATCCAATTTAGTGAATAATAGCTTATAATCATCAAGGAAGCCGTAGCTTTTGATTATTTCAATACAATCTGAGAATTTTGTAGTAGCGCTTATTACAAGGTAAATCTCAAAATTTACACTGGATTTCAGCAGGGATTTCAGCTCCATAACCTGATATTGGTCCTTGTGGCTTCTACCTGCAGTATCTATCAGAATTATATCCTTGTCTCTATAGCTCTCAATGGCGTTTGCTATTTCAGCGGATGAGTATATCGCAGACAGCGGAATCCCTATTATCTCACTGTAAGTCTTAAGCTGTTCTACGGCTGCTATTCTATATGTATCCGAGGTAATAAGCCCAACCTTTTTCTTCTCGTTCAATACCAGATTTGCTGCCAGCTTTGCCAGGGTAGTAGTTTTGCCTACGCCTGTCGGGCCGATAAAAACTATTACTCTTCTGCCGCTGCTAGTTGAAAAAGGTTCGGGGTCTTTTATATACCCGTTTAGTATTTTATGTATGGTCTCTTTTACCAGAGCAGTATCTTGCTGCTGCTCTATGCTTAATTCTTCAATAAGCTCCTCTTTCAAATCGTTTAAAATTACCTTATCAACTTCGCTGCGTTCCAACTGCTCAAGATAATTTTTAGCTGTATCAGTCAGCTTGCTGCTTTCATAATCAAGCTTAACTGCATCATAGACCTTATTAAGCATTTCTTTAATTTCGTTTATCTGTGCAGGTGTAAAGTCATTTGTTAAATCACTCTTTGTGATTTCCTCGATATTACTTTGTGTTGTCTTGGCCGGCTGTTCTGCTGCCGGTATTATTTCCTCATCTGCTGCAGCATTATAGCTCCTATATGTAGGCTGATAAGTCGGTTGAATTGGCTGAGCTGTCTGTTTGTTTTGACTTAAGCTTGCATTAAGCTCATCAATGAAGCTCGTGTTATCAAAGGGTGCTTCCCGGTCTGCAGAAGCCATATTCATGGCAGCCCTTTCCTGTTTCTGCTTTGCAGGCTTACTTGAGATGTCATTATCTATGGTTGCGACCACTTCAATAAGCGGTTTGCTGAAAATCCCAGCAAGACCCTTTTTTCTGATTTTTCTTGTATTTAGTATAATTGCATCCCGTCCCAGATCTGATTTTACTTTCTGCATGGCCTCTTGCGCTGTTTCGCCTACATACCTTTTTACCCTCATTATAATCTCACCACTCCTATTGATTGGACCTCAACGGTGGGATCCAATTCGTTATATGAAAGCACTATAAGTCCCGGTGCTACCTGCTCGGTTAATTTCTTGAAATATATTCTGACTACGGGAGAGGCCAGAACCAAGGGCTGCTCTCCTATATTTGTAAATCGCTGTATTTCTCTGGATAAACTGTTGTATATGTTTTGAACGGTCTGCGGATCCAGGTTCAGGTATGCACCATACTCAGTCTGCTGTACAGCGTCCATTATGCTTTGCTCTAATCCCGCATCCAAGGTTATTACTTTTGCCTTGTTGTTACCGATAAACCGTTTTGTAATACTTCTTCTTAAGGCTTGTCTGACATATTCGGTAAGCATGTCTGGGTCCTTTGTCATTGGCGCATAGTCTGCCAGCGTTTCCATTATAGTTACCATGTCTCTTATGGATACGCTCTCCTTAAGCAGATTTGCCAGTACCTTCTGCACTTCGCCTATGGATAGCAGCTTAGGTACTACTTCATCTACCAGTGCAGGATATGTTTCCTTCAAGTTGTCTACCAGCTTCTGTACATCCTGTCTGCCCAGCAATTCATGGGCATGCATTTTTACTATTTCAGTCAGATGAGTTGCCACTATTGAAGGTGGGTCAACAACTGTATAGCCCAGCATTTCCGCTCTTTCCTTCTGGTCCTCACCAATCCATACTGCCGGGAGGCCGAAAGCAGGCTCTATTGTTTTAATGCCTTCCAGCTCCATATCCACTGTTCCGGGGTTCATGGCGAGATAGTGGTCAAACATCAGCTCTCCCTTTGCTACCTCAATTCCTTTTATTTTAATTATGTATTCGTTAGGTCTTAGCTGTATGTTGTCTCTAAGTCTTATTACCGGTACTATCATGCCCAAATCAAGAGCGCATTGTCTTCTTATCATAACTACTCTGTCCAAGAGATCGCCGCCTTGGCTTGCGTCAGCCAGGGGTATTATTCCGTAGCCAAACTCCAGTTCAACGGGGTCTACCTGCAGCAGTGTCATAACATTTTCAGGCTTTCTTATTTCCTCAACCTCTACATCCTGTGCCTTTAATCCCTCGTTTATTTCTGCTTCCTTCAAGGTCTTCTGGAGAGTATATCCCACAAAGGCCAAGGCTGCTGCAAGAGTAATATTTGGAACCGGAGGCAGTCCTGTAAAGGATAAAATTAACAATATTCCGCTGGCAAGATAAAGTACTTTGGGATGTGAAAGCAGCTGGCTTAATATATCGGTACCAAGATCCGACTCTGAAGCCGCTCTCGTAACCACAATACCGGCTGAAACTGATATAAATAGTGCCGGTACTTGACTGACAAGACCATCCCCAATTGTCAGCGTCATGAATCTGTTTATTGATTCTCCGGCGGATAAATCCATTTGAACCATACCGATAACGAAACCTGCGGCTATATTTATAATAGTAATAATAATTCCTGCAATGGCGTCTCCTTTAATAAATTTGCTGGCACCATCCATAGCTCCGTAAAAATCAGCTTCGTGCTGAATTTTTACTCTTCTTTCCTTAGCCTGCTGTTCGTTTATAAGTCCTGAGTTCAAATCTGCATCTATTGCCATTTGCTTACCGGGCATTGCATCCAATGTAAATCTTGCAGATACCTCTGCTACTCTTTCTGAGCCTTTGGTGATAACCATGAATTGAACTACAATTAATATCAAAAACATGATTACTCCTACAACCGGATTCTCTCCTGCAACGAAGTTTCCAAAGACTTCTACCACTTCACCGGCATCTCCCTCTCCAAGTATCAGCCTTGTTGTAGAGAAGTTAAGCGCCAGTCTGAAAAGCGTTGTAATCAGAAGCATCGTCGGGAATATTGAAAATTCCAG
>JAQZBM010000298.1 GCA_029238945.1 Clostridia bacterium | reverse complement strand
AGCCAGAATCCCCTTTTCATGTAAATGCTCTGCAAGACCGGCCAAAACATCTGCGGCCTCGGGATAGAACTCAACTCCAATCATCATTCCAATTCCGCGTACTTCCTTTATTACATTTGTGCCAGCCATTAGTCTTCGAAGACTGTTCAGTAGATATTCTCCAGTCTTCCGGCTCTTGCTTATCAGGTCATTATCCTTAATTATATCTATTACCTTACTAACAACAACAGAACCCAGAGCATCGTTTTGATGGGACTGAGAGTGCTTAAAGCCACCTTTTTGTACCAGTTCCGCAATCTCATCGGCAAAAGCCACCGCACTGATGGGGTAGCCGTTTCCTATACCTTTCCCGATTGCTACTATATCAGGCTGTATCTCATAATTCTGGTAGCCATACCACATCCCTGTTCTTCCTATGCCAGTGGTTACTTCATCAACCACAATCAAACCGTTATTCGCTTTTATCCTCTTTACTATTTCCTGAATAACACTCTTGGGCGGCAGGAGAACCAATCCAGATGAACTGCCCGGTTCAAATACAAAGGCACCTATCCTATCAAAGGGAATCTTTTTTATTGCTTCACATTTGCTGCATTCGGTGTTATTACTGCAGTAAACGCACTTATCCAGACTTAGCTTATGCCACTCCTTGTCATCTCTTGCTCCCGATTGTCCATAAGCGGATAGATATGAAAAATTGAAGGTCAGCACCAGCTTATCCTTGATAATGTATTTTGCAGCTTTCACTGCCAGTTCAACCGCCTCACTTCCCGAGCATAAGAAAACACATTTGCCTCTGAAAGGACTTAGCGTGTCAATAACATCTTTTGCAGCAGTCTCCACTAGCTGACTGGAATATCTAAAGCCAAAATGTACTATTTTGTCCAGCTGATCCTTGATTTTTTCATTTAAATCCTCATGGCTGTGACCCAAAGAAATGCTCCACACTCCTGACTCAAAATCTATGTACCTTTTACCCTTTGAATCATATAAATAGCAGCCCTCCGCCTTCTGAATATCATCTACTAATAGTTCATAGCCAGTACAGTTCAAAACATGCTCCATAAATCCACCCCTCCTATTTCAATATTAATCGGTAATACTAGGAATATATTACCATATAATTCCTGCTTCATATACGAAAAAAAATTGGATACTTTACTTTAAAGCAAAATATCCAATAGTTTAAGTTAATTTCCTTTTTTCGGAATCTATTTTATCATTTCTGAGAAGCTTGGGCATTCACGTCTGAGCAATGAATATATTGCCAGGTCTCTATATTGCCCTCTTGAGAAAACTGCTTCGCGCTTTGTGCCTTCAAAGGTAAAGCCTGCCTTTTCCGCCACTCTGCGGCTGCCGGTGTTTTGCATGTCCGCGTGAACCTCCAGCCTGTGGGTTTCGGGTCTTAGCTCAAACAAATAAGCGGAGAAAAGCTTCAATGCTTCTGAAGTATAGCCCTTACCTCTATCCTCCCTGCGGAAAATATTATAGCCTATTTCATAACCGGGCAAATATCCTACACCTTTAAAGTATGATATATCTCCCAGCATTCTGCCTTCCTTATCTGTGATTAAAAATGTTCCGGACTCATCGCTCCAGAAGCCTGTTTCCTGGAAATGCTTTCTGTACCTTACCTCATTTACAATATTTACACCCAGGTATTCTCCCTTTTGTGACAAATCGCTCATCAAGGGTATCATTTCATCTAAATCAGATTGTTTAATCATACGAAGGATTATGTTCTTACCTACTATCATACTGTCACCCCTTATCTTCTATTTAATAAAGTCAGTTAAATAATAGTATACTAGCTTTCTAAAAAAATACATAGGATATTTTACCTATAAGCAAAATATCCTATAGCTTAAGTTTATTTCCATTTATTCTTCAAGTTCTTCTAATATCCAGCCGGTAACCTGCCTTACTATAGGGCCGCATATGTCTCTGTGGAGTCTTTCCTTGTTTTTCTCCATAACACCGGGCTCCTTCATATTTATGCAGGTTATATCCTTGCAGGCTGCTGAACCATATTTCTCCTTGAACATGTTGAAAATTTTATCTGCCGGTATGTATGCGGGGTCCCTTGAATCCTCATTGCTCTTTCTTCCCTTAGTCATACCCATCGAGATAAACGCTGCATTCAATGCACCACAGTTGCTGCCGTTCCTGCTCATTCCGCTTCCCAGCGGAGTAGCAATCTTAAGCGGCATCTCCGAATCGATATTCAGGTGCTCACATACAGCCAGAACCACTGATTCACAGCAGTTATAGCCGCCGTTGAAATAGTTTTCCGCCTTATCCTGTACCTCAACAAATTTCTCTCCCACTATACCCCTCCTAGCTATACAAACATTTCATAATAATTATAGCACATCTATTCTTATATTTGTAAAAGCAGAAGTGAGAGCACAAAATCAATAGTCATAAACAGCTCTTTCTATGTTAACAGTTTTCTGCTGCTCTTTTTGATATTGTACAGTCCTTTGATTTGTACCAAATAAATTAAAATGCAGCAGAAGAGCAAAACAAAGTATGGCAAAAATGATACCGCAAACCGCAGCAGCTAAATCCTTAAGCAGCATAATAGCCAAGCTTATCCCTCCAAGCTTTTATTTTTAGTATCTCCATATCTTCCTGCTGCAAACAAAAATCGGCATTAAGCCGATTAATATATTTTGATATTCCTATATTAAGATCTTATTATTCTTATTCTGTCCATATAGTAAGCTATCAATCTGGAAAAGATGTAATCATAGAAAAGAAATGCAAGCTGGACAGCCGCTGCTATCCCTGCCAATATCCAAGCTGAAAGCTCCGGCAGAGCAATTGGCGATACGCCCATCAATGCTTTGAATATATAGTAGGCTGCTATACTCAACATATTAAAGGCTGCAAGCTTAAGTACAATTTCTGCTGCAGCACTCCTGACCTTCTCTATGTAGTACTTCAGAAGAGGATAGCTGCCGAAGAATATGGTGAACAATAAAAATGCACTTATACTTCCTGTCAATAGGAAAATCAAGGCTGATGAAGCTGCATAAACAACAGCCCCCCACCTTGCTCCCAGCTCGATTACTGCACTGGCTATAACCAGAGAGGATAATACATATATACCCAGCCTTCCTGTAGGCAGATAAGCAGCAAAGTATACCAGCATAACACACAGAGCTGTCATAATCCCGCCAAAAGCAACCCTTTTGCTCATATTATCCCTTCCCTTAGCAGCAATTTATAAGATCCCCGCCGCCGCACTCGCAGCAGCAGTCTGCACAGTAAAG
>JAQZBM010000297.1 GCA_029238945.1 Clostridia bacterium | reverse complement strand
TTATATATCATTTAATCACCTGTTTTTACATATTTTGTTATACTATTCTATGATTAAATTACTTTTTCCTGCATATATGGCAATTATTTCTACATAATTAGTGCAATAAAAAAGCAAGCTCTCGCTTGCTGGTTTTTATCTGCTTTTCCTTACAGCAAATTCATACATCAGTATGGCTGCTGCTATGCCCGCATTTAGAGACTCTGCCTTGCCCGGCATCGGTATAGTGATGTTCTGAGTGGTTGCTGCCTTTAGCTCTGCCCTCATGCCCTTTGCCTCATTGCCTATTACAATTGCTGTACGCGCGTTATGTGGTACATCAATACAGCTGATGTCGCTGTGCGGGTCTGCGCCAAGTACTTCTGCGTCTGCCTGCTTCAGTTTTTCTATCAGCTCAGGCATATCAACATCTGTAATCACCGGTATATGAAACATGGAGCCCATTGTTGCTCTTATGGTTTTACCATTATAAAGGTCGACGCAGCCCTTGGATAGGATAACTGCGTCAATGCCGCAGGCGTCGGCAGTCCTGATGATTGTCCCTACATTTCCGGGGTCTCTTACCTCATCTAAGAGAGTCAAAATAAAAGCTTCTCTACCCATTATGCTCTCCAGCCTATGCTCCTGCTTCAGGAGCACTGCCAATACACCTTGGGGTGAGTCCATTTCGCTGACTTCCTTAAAAACTCTTTCTTCCGCAAAATATATAGGTATATTCAGCTCATGACATTCCCTGCTAAGACTCTGACCTTGTTCTGTATTTGCTGCTTCTTCCGAAAGCAGAATCAAGGAAAAAGGTCTTTCATATTGAAATGCTTCTTCAATCAGCTTATAGCCTTCAATTATATATTGCCCCAGGCTGTCTCTGTATTTTTTATTATGCAGTGCTTTTATATTTTTGATTGTTTTATTTTGATTGCTTATTATTACTTCAGTCATTGCTGATCAACTTTCTTTTCCAGCTTCTTCAGGTCCTCATTGCTGCCTATTACAACAAGAACGGATTCTTCAGACAGATTATCGTCAGCCATGGGAGTTGCATTAATTTGGTCTGTTACAGCATCCTTTATGGCCACTACGTTTACACCATACTTAACACGCAGATTCAAATCCCTGAGATTTTTCCCCACCCATGCGTGCGGTATTTTAAACTCTATTATACTGAAATCCGGTGAAAGCTCGATGGACTCAAGTATGTTTGTAGCGATAAGATTGTGTGCAACACGTTCTCCCATATCCCTTTCAGGAAAAACTACCCTGTCTGCTCCTATTTTATAAAGCACCTTTGCATGCAGGTCATTTTGGGCTTTTGCAACTACATATTTTACTCCCAGCTCCTTCAGCATTAAGGTAATAATTATGCTGGATTGAATATCATCGCCTATAGATACTACGGCAACATCAAAATTACGCACTCCTAAGGATCTAAGTACATTTTCATCTGATGCATCAGCTGTTACGGCATGAGTTACCTTGTCAGATATCTTTTGAATTTCTTCTTCATCTACGTCAATTGCCAATACCTCGTGACCCAGCTCATACAATCTTTGAGCTATAGCGCTTCCAAATCTGCCTATTCCTATTACAACAAATTGCTTCATTTTTCTCCCTTCCAATAGTGTTTTACACTATTATCCTACCATAATTCTGTCTTCAGGATATTTGATATGGCCCTTATTACGCTGTGCGCTTCTCGACAGCGCCATTACTACAGATAAAGGACCTACTCTGCCGGCAAACATACACATGATAATGATGATTCTGCCTGCCAACGTAAGATTAGGTGAATAATTCATTGTCAATCCCACTGTGCCAAAAGCCGAAGTAGCTTCAAACAGCAGCGGCATAAAGTTTGTATTACTGTACGGCACCTCTGCTATGGATAGAGCCATGGTGGCCAGTACAACTAATAAGAAGGATATAAGTGCTACAGACACCGCTCTGTACACTAAGTATTTCGGCAGTCTCCTTTTAAACAGCTCTGTGCTTTCTCTCCCTTTGACCACAGAGACTACCGTAAAGAACAGAATACCTGCCGTATTGGTTTTTATACCTCCGGCTGTGGAACCTGAAGAACCGCCGATAAACATCAGTATTATTATCAAAAATTGAGTCGGCATAGACAAAGCTGTCAAGTCTAATGTATTATAACCGGCAGTTCTGGGGCTTACAGATTGAAAAAAGGAAGCAAATATTTTCCCTGGCCAAGATAAATTCTTAATCGTTGCCGGGTTATGGAATTCCATTGTGAATATAAATATAGCTCCTATCAACACTAAACCTGCAGACATAGCAAGCACCACTTTAGAGTGTAAAGAAAGCTCACTTAAGCTTCTTTTCTTAACTGCATAAAAACAATCAATCCATACGGAGAAGCCAAGTCCGCCGGTTATTATAAGCATCATGGTATTAATATTTATTATTGGATTGTTAACATAGCCTGTAAAACTTGAAAAAGGTCCGGTTACCGCTCCCATCAAATCAAAGCCTGCATTACAGAAAGAGGATATTCCATGAAATATGCTATAGGCGATTCCTTTACCCCAGCCAAACTGTGGAATGAAAACAGTTGCAAAAGCAGCTGCGCCGATTAACTCAATTGTAAAGCTTGCTATTATGATATTCTTTGTCAGTCTAACCATGCCTTCAAGCTCAAACTGATTAAAGGATTCCTGAATAAGAAGCCTTTCCTTAAGAGTTATCTTTCTTCTAATAAGCAGAGCCAGTAAGGTTGAAAAAGTCATTATTCCCAGTCCGCCTATTTGTATAAGAGAAATTATAACCACTTTTCCAAAAACTGTCCAGTAAGTTCCGGTATCGACCACTACCAAGCCTGTTACGCAAGTAGCAGAGGTCGCTGTAAATAATGCGTTTATAAAACCTATGCTTTCGCCGTTTTTACTTGCAATTGGCAGATTCAGCAGCGTTGCTCCAATTAATATAACCACTGCAAAGCTCATAACTACAGTCTGTGTAGGAGAAATATTAAATTTTCTTCGTAGATTCATTATTGTATTTATGGTAAACACCTCTATCAGATTGCCAGTTCAAATTTAATTTATATTACAGATTATAATTATAGCATGCTTCCAAAAACATACAAACTCCGACTTGCTTCTTTTTATACTGCAACTATACTATACATTTCGCACTAAACGATTTACATGATTTAAATAGTGCGAAATTGTATTCTGCTATTTATAAATCGCATACAGTATTGACTATTTGAGATGTAGAAGCATTAGTGCGATTTATATAATTCAACTGTTTATATGTAAAAGCTGTTTATATTTTCTATTATCTGCATTTTACGCTGATTA
>JAQZBM010000041.1 GCA_029238945.1 Clostridia bacterium | reverse complement strand
TTCGCTGTTCCATCAAGTCTCTCACATGCTCCTTGATGGACATCAGATGGTCATTATCCTTGTTCTTACTTATGAATTTCTCCGCTGCAGATATGGACAGCACCTCTATGCCGCTTCCTTGAGACACTGATACTACATCTGATTCATGGAGAAGAGCCACAGCTCTTCTGATTGTTTCGGGCGATACATTATACATGCTGGCAAGCACTGACCTGCCGCTCATTTTATCACCCTCTTTTATGTCTCCCTTTACAATTTTATTTGCTACATCCACTGCTATTTTCTTATAAATTGGTTTATTGTCTTCAATACTGGACATATATATCCTCCATGCACCTAATACAATTATATATTTTCAATTCTGCTGTTTAATATTCAACCTTTACTTCCATTTTTTATATTACATCAAATTATGTTAAATTTCTACATAGATTTTTGTAAATTACCTGATATCTTCACTGTCATATTTGCCTTCAAGAATGTAGTAAAAAGGGTATGAGAGACTCATTCCATGCAGCTTCCACTGCTCATTTTCCCTAATAAGCACAGCCATAATCCTAATAGGCCATAAGAAATATTCTCCCTTGGAGAACTGCAGGAAATAATCAGCTGTCCGCTTCTGTACAGCAAACAGCTTATCCTTGGAAGCAGCATCCTTTTCTGTTATACGTCTGATGTCGCTCATCAAGGCTTCTGCGCCCTCTTGCTCACTTATAGTACTGCCTGCAAGCCCGTTGCATACTACCCAGGCAGTATCTCCTATGGCATCAGAATATATGGCATTCTCGTCAACTGCAAGCTTATCCCAAATATTCCTTAAGCCTTTCATGCCTTCCAAAGCAGCTTGCTCCTTCAGTACGTTCCCCTTTGTGTCTATCAAAAAGCTGCCCTGGCTGCTAAAGTATCCTCTAAGCTCCTCTGTCTCCTTAGGCTCGCCGTTAAAGCCATCTCTGATAAGCTTCATAAAAGCTGCAGCCGCCGCTTTTGTCTCTGTACGATTTTCCTTGGAATATGCTTCTGCAAAGCCTTTCTGCTGTTCATAGTAGCTTGCCATGTCCATCATCTGATTGTCTATCCTAAGCTCAGGATATTGGCTGTATGTCTCCATGGAAAATTTCATAAACCGGAATACAGCTCTATCCTCCTGCATTTTCATAATTGCATTAATCCTTAGAGGGTAGTAATACTCTCTCTTACCCTCTTTCCTTATCTGATTGAAATGAGTGAGTACAAAGCCTATCTGCCCTGCCTTTACCTTGGCGCTCATTCTGTAATCATCATCCCCTGGATCGAAAAAGTGTTTTACAAAGTCAAGATAGCTGTCAAACTTCTCCGGAGTATATTCAAATATATATTTTACTGTGCCCTTCAGATTGATCAATGCAATATCATTTAATACTGTGATATCGGCAGCCTTTGTGTCAATGTCTACGACTCCCCAGTACTTCCAGTCCGATTCCACTATTTCCTTTGCGCCCTCCGGTCCGACCATCCATTCGCCGAAGCTGGTTCCAAGTACTGCAGTTTTGTCATTTTTGTCAAACAGTCTATCTATAAATTGGTCTGCCGCGTTTATATCCCTTGCTATATATCCCTGCCTGAAATCCTCAAGAGCCTCTCTGATTCTCGACTCAAAATATCCCTTATTGTTAAGCTTCATAAAAACGCCTCCCATTAATTTTATCATATATATGATTTTTAATTATATCGACATCTTCCCACTCCTCTCAAAAAAAGGGCATATATGAAAGAAACTCATATACACCCTCGGTTCATTAGTAAAATAAAGGTTCGGGGCATCTTAACGTCCTCCCCTTATTATTAAAACAATTATAAATTATCTGAAATTAACCGTCAATCAGCCTATTCAATTATAATAGTTTTATACCATTATTTGTTGTTTGCTCTCTCTAGCTCTTCTATTACAACGGTATCAATATTCAGTATAAAATCCTGCACCTTTTCTGTGTTTGTAAAGCCTTCCTTCTTCAGTAGCTCTACGTACCTGCTTATTACTCTTCCAAATATAGTATCCTTCTTTTCTGCTGCAGTATCCTCAAAATTCTTGTACAGTTCCGTGTCGACAGCGCCTGTATCAAAGTCAAAAACCGGTCTGGCCTCTGTTCCGCTCAGATAAACCATGATATAGCCTTCATACATGCTTATCATTATTTCTTCCCTGTGCTGATTATTATAGCTCAGTATATAGTTCTCCATCTGCAATATCAGATTTTCAAGCTCATCAGGCGTCATAACCAGGCTGGCGTCAACAGATGCCGGATTATTATATCTCACAGCCATGATTTCGATATAAGCCTTTATCTCATCCTCTACATTTTTGCTGAAGGTTTTTAAGCTGTTATAATCCAGTACTACTACGAAGGAGCCTTCTGCATTTATTATCTTGAAGCCTCCCCAAATGATGTCATACAGTAAATCCTTAAGTTCCTGTTCCTTTATGGCTTCTATTTTATTATAGTCAAAAGTAATATCAAAATATTGATACATAAGGTCGGGTAAGTTCCCTGTAAATAGACGCTCATTGTATATAGACTCATAATCCTCCAAGGTACTTACCAATATCCCGAGGGCTTCTGTTGCACCCTGCTTGCTCAGCTCAGTTATATTCTGATTGAGATATTCATACATTTCCTTAGGTTTGTTGTTATTTTCCCTCATTGTGTTCATCTGAGAGACTACCTCCTTGTCCTTCGGAGTTACTGCTTCTGCTCCTTTTGTCCCGCAGCCTCCAAGCAAGGATACCAATGTAATTAATATCAAAGCAATGCTTATTATTCTTTTCATTATTTCCTCTCCCGTATCTAATCTATGGATTCTAACCTCTTGTATTATAACATACTTCCTTTTATGCTTCCATTTGTCAATCTGCTTCTTACTCCATTATTTGTATTATGGGTCCTTTTTTATCAGCCATATTACTGATTTTTTCATAAGGTATATAGAACTCCAGAAAGCCATAGGCATAGGGCGTATAGTCATACAGTTGATAATATATAACAAGCTCTTTATCGGTCATATAATATTCCTGATTATCATTGATGCCCTGAAATTCCCTAAGCAGTGGTATGTTGCCCTCAGCAATCTGATTTTTTATTATATTATTAAGTCTGTCCTTATAGTCAGTTCCCGGCTTGAACAGTTCCTGCAAGCTATACAGCCGGCCTGTTGTCATATCAATATTTATAGAGCTTCGCATGGACATCCCATGTGCTGCTCCCTGCACATACATGTAGGAGTTATTTATTATACTCATAATGCCATTTTTGTTCAGCATAACATCATAGTCCTGCCTATAAGTCTCATCAGGTCTTCCCTTATAATCCGTACCGCTTTGCTTCATAAGCAGCTCATTGATTCTGTTTTGCAGTGTCTTATCCTTCATATCCAACACATGTGGATACTTTATTATTAAGTCATGCTTATCACTGGTGATTTTCATTTTAATCAAGCTGCCCATGACCCCTTCCGGACCTTGAATGTCAGTATGTTCTGTCTCATGCCACACCAGCTTGCCTTTTTCGTTTACCATAGATAATACATCGTCCACCCTTACTGTAGCCAATCCCTTAAAGAACCTGTCGGCGTAGGCATACTGAGGTCTTAGTACAACTACTCCTTGCCTGTCTATATATCCCCAAGCCTTGCCGTCATTTACTGCTGCCAGCCCTTCGCTGAAGCTGTCTGCCATTTTATATACCGGTTCCACTACAAACCTGCCCTTTTTATCTATAAAACCCCATTTTCCGTCCAGCATAACAGCAGCCCGCCCATCTCTGAATTCCTGTGAGCCTTCAAACTTTGGCGGTATAACAACATTACCCTTGACATCAATAAAGCCGTATCTATTATTCACAGCAATCTCAGCCATACCTTCACTAAAATTATAGGCAAAGGCAAAATGCGGCTTTATGACATACTTTCCCATATTATTAATGAAGCCGTACAGCCCGTCCTCACTGACAGCTGCCACGCCTTCAACAAAGGGACCTGCATTTTCATACCTGGGTTGTATTATTACGTCCCCTCTGTTATTCATGTAGCCCCATTTACCGTCGGCATAAAAGCCTGCCAGCCCCTCCGAAAAGGAGCTTGCCGACTCATACTCTAAGGGTATGGCCAGCTCCCCCTTAATATTGATGAAGCCATACTTATTGTTAATCCCAACCAATGCCATTCCCTCGGCAAAATCAGCTGCATCATCGAACTTAGGCTGTACTACAAAGTTTCCTGCTTTATCGATGAAGCCGTACTTATTATGTACCCGCACCCTGGCTAAGCTTCCGTTATAGTAATAGGCCTCCTCGTACTGCGGTTTGATAATGACGAAGCCGTTTCTGTCTATGTATCCGTATCTGCCGTTATCACGGATGACATAAAGCTGCTCCTTCGTCTTTTGTATATCAACTCTCTTCTCCAGCCTATCCGGATTATCTTCTTCTCTATGCCTTTGATAATATGAGTAGACTGCAGAGAAAATTATCAGTGCTATGAGTATTAGGACAGACGCTCTTCGTTTTGTCATCTCCACACCTCATTTAAGCCATACTTATTTACTTAAATATATGCAGTCCCCCCATGTCCCTATTATCAAAACCCGCAGCCTTATATAAGACTTACCCCTATGTTCTCTCAATAAAATAAATTTCTTCCACAAATAAATTCAAAATTGTGCCTCAATTTGGCATAAAATGAAGGAGATTACTTGAAGGCGTCGAATTTATATACAGAATGTCATAAAATGGAGGGGGCAGCGGTTTGCAACTATCAACAAAAGAGGCAAAACATATAATAAGTACGTTGAAAAATGGTGTTGTGCCGCGTGAAGGACTAGAGCTGCTCCGCATCGGAAGAGACATCGAAATCGACGAGATTCAAAGATCAATGGACTATATTTCACAGGGCAGCAGCATGGTAAAATTCATTGCCGGTGAGTATGGTGCTGGCAAATCCTTTTTCTTAAATTCCATCAAACATCTTGCTACAGCTGACAACTTCATAATCGCAAAGCTTCAGATAGATACAAGCTTCAGATTCAATAGTCTTGAAGTTATGTACTATAATATCATGCACAATCTCTATACTATAGATTCAAGTACAGAGGTTACAAGCTTCGAAGCATTGTTTGACAAGTGGCAGCACAAGCTTCAGAGCATGGAAGCTAAGGATAGGGCAGCTGAAGAAATACTTCAGGTTATCAACCAGTTGAACGTATACAATAAATCCTTTGCCCGAGCCTTCTTATACTATATAAAAGCTCGCATATCCGGAGATACCGAGCTTTCCAATGCTGCAGCAAGCTGGCTGACTGGTGAGAAGAATATCCCGGCTGTGCTGAAAGCAAGATTTGAGACAGTCGGAAGCATTGATAAGACAAACTCTATGGACTTCCTGAAAGCCTTCATCAAGCTTATAACTCTGCTTGGGTACAAAGGCTTAATCATCCTTGTAGATGAGCTTGAGCTTATCATGAGTGAAAGATCCGACATCCGAAGAACTTCCTATGAAAATCTCAGATATATTATAGATGCCTGCGGCACTAGTGAGCTTTCATACTGTATGTTTGCTTTTGCGGCAACCAATGAATTTTTTGAAAATCCCGAAAAGGGTATAAAAACTTATGAGGCCTTAGAGCAAAGACTTGGCAATGCCATAGACAAATATAATAAGGGCTTGACCGACATAAGGCAGCCTATAATGAGGCTTCATAAATTCAACCGGGAGCAGCTTCACAATCTTACCGATAAAATTGTTGAAATCTACAATACAGCCTTTGATTTGAAGCCCTCTATAACAAACGAGTCTATAACAAGCTGGACACTGCTATGCTGTAAGAAGTTCGGTGCAAGGCTCTCAGAGCTGACACCGAGAGAATATATAATAAAGCTTGTCGAAATACTGGATATTATGGAACAGCACCCCGGTAACGCTATTTTTACTGCAGAGTTATCGACGGTTCAAAAAGGAGATAAAGAATTTTTTATTAACAACAGTTTAAAAAATAACAGATTAATATAATTTTCGATAAAAAATCAAATTTTGTTAAGGTATTTTACATATTTCCCGATAAAATTGTTGGAAGATTGTAATTTTGCTGATATAATATTAATAATAATGCATTAATCTGCACTTTTTGGCTTTATAACTGTTATTTTAGAAAAACATAAGAAAAATTCTACTCTACGCTGCCATACACTGTTAGGGGGAGGAAAACCAATGGCAAAAAAACTTAATTCTGAGACTAATGTTTCGGACAAGAAACCGTTACTTGAACGTTTGGGCTTAATAGAGCCCGTGACAAAATCCGACGATGACGCGGATCAGCTTGATTTTATGGACACCGATGTAGCAATTACTTCAGAGGTGAGAATTGTGAACGAAAACAACGATACCAATGATAATCAAGATCGTGTTGAAAAGAACACGGTAGAAAAGCTTCCTATCAAAGATGTTTACAGAAAATCCGGGCTGGAAGCCAAAGAGACCAATACGGTTTATTTAATTGAGAGCTTCCTTAAGGCATTGCCTGCTAATTTGCCTTCGGATGTTAAAAGACAATCAATCATAAATCTTATATCTGCTTCGCATATAGATATAATTTTACTGCTCAAGGACGGAAACAGAAGGTTAGAGGTGTTGAACAAATACTTTGAAGACTTCTCCAATAACGTGTCTGAGCTTATATCTTCAAATGAAAAGCAAATACGTAAGCTTAACGAGAGAATTGCTTATCATAACAGAATAATTGAAGAGAAGAAGAAAATGAAGGAAGACTTAAAATCAGAAATCGAGTATGAAGTTCAAAAGATATCCGGCATAATCGAGTTTATTGAAAATAAACCAAAACAATAAACGGAGTGATTTTATGGTCAAGTACAGATTAACTAAAAAGGGAAAGATAGTAACCGTTTGGCTTTGCTCCTTCATCATACTGTCTGTTACATTAGGAGTTTCTTTGTCAAAGGTCAGTTCGATGAGCAATGGTTACAACAGCGCAGATTCTGCGAAGAGCGATATCCTGAGCAAGCCTCAGCCTGTGCCTGAACCCGTCGTTCCGGCGGAGCCGCAGAAGGAACAATCGGAGATAAGTGCAGAACAGCTGGAGAAGCTTAAGTTCAGCATATTCTTTAATGCAGATGCAGCTTCTGTAGAAACGAATTCTTACAGCGACTTAGAAGCACTTACAAAGGCAGCGCTTCAGTATGAGAACGCCAATATTCAGATAGAGGGCAACTGTGCTACGATCTACGGCAAAAATCAAAGCAAGGCTCAAAGAACGGCAAACTATAACCTTTCATTAAAGAGAGCACAAGCTGTAGCAGAGCATTTGAAGGATAAGGGTATCAATCCCGATAGATTGATTGTTACAGCTAATGGTTCGGATAAACCCCTAAAGGATAATGACAACCCGGCAGGTAGAGTATTTAATCGTAGAGTAGATGTTTTTTTCGTAAATAAATGAGCAGCAAAACAAAAGTATGCCTAGGCATACTTTTGTTTTGCTTTTTTATCCTATGAATATATATCAGAAAACTCTATGTTGATTCTCTCAATATTTTGCCCGCTGTCATCCCTGGTGCAGGCTATACATAATTCATATGGAATTGCTGTATCCGGCAGCTTGACAATAAACTCACTACCCTTGCCAGGTGCACTGAGCAAGGCGATGCTTCCTTGATGCAAATCCACAAGAGACTTAACCAGGGATAGTCCTATACCACTTCCCTCACGGCTTCTGGTTGTAGATTTATCCACTTGTACAAATCTATCAAATATTACATTCTGCATCTCCTCGCTTATACCTATTCCATTATCCTTCACAGCTACAACCACATGTTTCTCCTCGCTGTAGAGCCTGACATTTATAGCTCCGAATTCGGGAGTGAACTTAACCGCATTTGAAAGCAGATTTAGTATAATCCTCTCAATTTTGTCTGGGTCACAGGCTATAATTTTCTCCGTTTCCGTGCTGCTGTAATTCAATTGTATATTTTTATCCTTAATGTATTCCGAGACTGATTGAGTAATATTTTCTACCAAGCATACAATGTCACAGTTCTTTTTATCGATTTCAAAGTAATTTGCATCAATTTTGGTGATGTCTATAAGATTCCCTATCAGCCTTATAAGCCTATAGCAATTTTGCTTAATTATTTTATTGTATCTTTCCAGCTTATCCTTCATACTATCGTGCTCGCAGCCTCTAAGTATAAAACTCATCATCTGCTGCGCAGAGAAGATGACATTTAAAGGTGTCCTTAGCTCATGAGACAGATTTGTGAAAAAAACCGTTCTAAGCTCTTCATATTCCTTAAACTCACTGAGCAGCTTCTGGTTTTCCTCATACATAAGCTTGGTTCTTATGGATTGCATTTCTATCTCGTGTCTGATTCCCATTTCTCTGATTAACCCTTCATTGGCCTTTACCAATTCGTCAGTTCTTTTTCTTACAGTTTCCTCCAGTTTACTGCGCGACTCCTCAAGCTCCTTAGCTTGCTTCTGAATAGTCCTGCTGCTCATGTAGTTTCGGCAGTAAAGAGATGTATTTACATACGACATTATTAATGCAAAGGAAGTTACGAAAAGAGTATTAATTACATTAGCCGCAAAGCTTCCCATATCTCGGCTTGATAAGGAAAGCCCGTATAAAAATATTGCTGAGTTGCATATCTGTATAGAAAAGTTCTGTATTGGAAACATAAGAATGGCTGAAGCTATTGAAAAGCTGCCGATAATAAATGCGGAGATTTGTCCATGAAGCGCTTGAGCGTTTATGCTCAAATAC
This sequence comes from Clostridia bacterium, assembly GCA_029238945.1. GTDB lineage: Bacteria > Bacillota > Clostridia > Lutisporales > Lutisporaceae > GWB2-37-7. The sequence goes on along the minus strand of JAQZBM010000041.1, from coordinate 18,163 downwards.
GAACACCAAATCAGAATCACTATACTGCTATATATCACCATATAGTTTTTCAACTTATAGAGGTAATCCTTGCTTCTTAATTTTACAAAATGCGATGCTGCTATGTATATGCTTCTTTCTATAGCTAAAGCTATATGTGCATAAAAAAGATTTTGATATCCGCTGTTTATGTCCAATCTTTGATGATAAATCGTTATATCTACTGCCAGCAGCGCTGCGTTCATAACCAAAAGTATTATTGATAATATATTCGCACGGGCAAAATTTTGACTTATCCATTCTTTTTTAACTTTATCTCTATCATCCTTAGGGACTATGTAAAGGGCTTGTCTAATTCGAAAAAATATATCTCTCGCAGTCCTCAAAAAGCTCCCCCCTTTATTTTCCAACTTATGAATAATTCCATGCTTTTTACAAAATTCCTTCTATTTTTACATAGCTTCAGGCATTGCTTCACTTTTTTCTGTAAAGCCTACATTTTTGCACAAATTTATCTATGTTTTCTCGTTCCAAAGCTTCTTTCTCAGGGGTCATTTTACCCCTTCCCATCCTGTCGCTGAGAGACAATAATGCAATCTCCTCCAGCTCTACCTGTTCTTGCATAGTATCAATATCTGCAAAGGGCATGTCCTTCACTACAAATAAGGTCTGCATATGCCACCTTACCATTCTGGCTACAGAGTCAATGAAGCCCTTATCATCAGTCAACTGCTTCAGAAATTTAGCAGACAGCTTTTCTCCCACCTTGTCATGGTCATATGAGGTTACCTTCCCCTTTCTCTCTTTAGTGGTTGAAGGCTTGCCTATATCATGGAGCAAAGCAGCCCACATGAAAACCCTGGGGTTCTTACTTTCAGCCCTATGCTGTGCAGCTCTGTCGACCACCAGCATAGTATGGTTCCATACATTCCCCTCAGGGTGATGCTGTACAGGCTGAGGTGTATTTATGAGATCCCCCAGCATATTAAAGGGGCTTACCTTATAGAATAGACCCTTCCTAAGCATTTCATTAAAATATATCGAAGGTTTCTCATCCTCCATAAGATGCTTATTAAACTCCTCATAGACTTGTTTTATGTCCAGCATAATATCACTCCATAATCTTATGTTTTTCAATCTTATTATCTGTATGTATGAGATTTTTAGTCCTGTCCTGCAAAGCTGTCAACTGATGCTTATGTTTTTATCTTTATCGCAGGTTATTTGAACCGGCTGTCCGTTTAAGCTTGTCAAAAGCTTTATAGGATGCTTCCACAAATCATATATATACTTAAGCGTCTCCTCTGCATAGCTGACCTGCAGTTCTCTTCCGTCAAACATATGCTCCAGTATCAGAGTCTTATCCTGCCGCAGCATTTCTGCAACTCTTATAGAAGGAACATGGTTCATACCACAAGTACTGCAAAGTACATTTCTAATATTACTCCAGCCCTTTTCATCTGCTACATCCTCCACCACATAGTCTCCGCCTCTATTTATATAGTCAAGCAAATGCAGCTCCTCACACATCTCCCGAGTCAGATATCTTCTAATGAAGGACTCATCGCGCTCCAGACTTCGCACCTCAAACAGCTTCTCCCTTCCGTATTTCTCCTCTATGTCATGAAATATCTTAAAGCCCAGATAGTAGGGATTGATACTCAGCTGTGCAGGGGCAATCACATCATTGTGCCTTTTTATAAATTCAAGATGCAGCTCCTGTGGAAGCTCAAGTCTCTTAAGAAGGTTATAGTGCCAGAAGCTTGCCCAGCCTTCATTCATTATCTTGGTCTCTATCTGCGGGATGAAGTATAGGGATTCTCTTCTTACGATATCTACTATGTTTCTCTCCCATTCCTCCAAATCCCCATGTCTTGTTATGAAATACAGCACATCCTCTTCATATTGCAGGGGTATTCTGCTTAAGTCGGGAGGCTCCGGCTTTTTATAGGGCTGCAGAGGGTCAAAATGAGCTATGTTGCCCAGGTACTCATTCATCAGCTGATTTTTCAGCTCCTCATCGCTGATGCTCTTGGCGCCAATAGCTCTCGGCACTTGAAATCTTACTGAGTGAGCCGCATTTAATATTGTCTCTGCATTTTCATATCCGATGCTTGGGTCATTTATATAGTCTCTTACCATATCCGCATTGCGTTTGAACATTTCAATAGTTGTATTGGCATCAGTGCTCTGCCTGAATAATCTATTGTTTTTGAAAAAGTCATTGTGTCCATAGACATGGGCTATAGTCAAAATCTGTAGGAGCAGGGTATTTTCTTTCATCAGATATGCAATGCAGGGATTGGAGTTTATAACCATCTCATAGGGAAGCCCTGTAATGTCATATTGATACAGGGTCCTGTTTTTCTCGTAATTCTTGCCAAAGCTCCAGTGGGGATATCTGGAAGGCATTCCTGTATAGGTCTCATAATCAAGCATATCCTTGTAGCTTATTATTTCAAAGACCTGCTCATAGGTGTCAAGCCCCGCTTCAGCAGCAAGCTCCTCTATTCTTCCGTTCCAATGCTGCAGTTCCTTCAATGTGTATTCCACACTCACTCCCCCTTAAACTCCTTCTTCAGCATGGCTTTTAGAGCCGGCCATAGGTCTTCCTTCCGCTTAATTGATACTGCCAGGAACTTATCGTTTTCTACGTTCTTCATCAGCTTTTCCTTTATGCTGACAGAATAGTAAGCCGGCATTATCTCGGCATAGCCAAAGAGATTACACAGCTTGCTGATTTCGTTTGCTGCATTTATTGCTCTTTCATTGTCTTCTATCCAGTTGTCTCCATCGCTGACATAAAAGGCATATACATTCCAATAAGCCGGGTTATACCTTTGCTCTATGATTTCCATAGCCTGTATAAGGCCGCTGGAAATATACGTCCCCCCTGATTCCACCCTATGGAAAAATTCCTTTTCGCTTACCTCCTTGGCAGTAGTGGTATGAGATATGAAAACTATCTCTACATTGTTATACTTAAGTCTTATAAACCTTGAAAGCACATAGAAAAACGATCTTGCAAGATACTTCTTGGTAGTATCCATAGAGCCTGAAGTGTCCATAATACATATTATCGCAGCATTGAAGTCCTTTTTTGGGGTTTTCTTGATTCTATAGAACCTTAGGTCTTCCTCCTTAAAAGGAAATCTGCTTATAGTTATGCTTTGTCCTGTTTCTCCGGCATCCCGTTTAGTACCCTGCCTTCGTTTGAGCTTTTCAACTACTGTTCTCCGCTTTGCAAGCCTTGGTCTTATGCCGTATCGCTGATATCCGGATTTTTTGACTGAGTTCTCTGTAACTATTTGAGAAGCTTTTTTCTTGTCAATATTCGGCAGCTGCAGCTCTTCACTTATATAACTCATTAAGTCATCGATTGTTATTTCTGTCTCGTAAATCTCATCGCCTTCTTCATTGCCGGCACCTCCGGCGCCTTTGCTGCCGTCCCCTTCACTGCCTATTTTATCACCCCTTTTCTCCTTCCCGCTTCCTGATACTGCTCCGGGGGTGTTGCTTCCGTAGATAAACTGATATTCCTTTATGCCCTTAATAGGTATCTTAATTTTCTTATTCTTAGCTTCACCTATGATGCTTTCCTCTGACAATATGTCTGCCATGTTTTCCTTGATTGACTTCTCTACAAGCTGTCTGTGTCTTCTCCTATCCTCAGCTGACCTGTCATGGTCCGCAGGAGTATAATCCTTGAAAATAGCCATAGCATCAGTCCTTCCAAAGGTTATTTGCTGCATATTTAAGTATTACGTCACAGCAGCAGTCACAGTATCCGTTTGCCTTCATTTCTTCTACCATGGCATTGTATTTTTCATCCTGCTCCTTATCCCTTACCTTGCTCTTGGTTATAATTCTGGAAAGCTCCCTTACAGAGACTGTAAGCTTTTTCTCAATTGCCTCCTTCAAGGGTTCATAGGAGGTGTAGTCCAACCTTCCGCCATTCCTAACTACATAGAACATATAGGAGGTTACATCAGTCCTGAAGCCCTTGGCTGAGCTTTCCGATACTCCTATTTGCTCCTCTATGGAGCGCATGAACTTTTCATCAGGCTGCAGTTCTTCCCCGGTGGACCTGTCCTTCAATCTGGTCTTGTTTACATAGGCCTCGGCATTGTCAAGATAGTTGTCAAAGAGGCTTTCTGCCTGTTCTCTGAAGCTGTGGATGAAGGCCTTTGTTATTTCCTTTTCAAGAATTTTGTTATATTCCTTCCTAAGGGTATCCTGGACAAATGCAAGATACTTTTTGCGGTCTTCCTCATTATTGTCCAGCTCTTTTACAGCCCTTACTATGCTTTCCATTATGCTCAGAGGATTTATACAGTTGTGCTCAGAGCTTGATAATGCACTGTCTATTACCTTTGTAATAAACCTTGTGGAAATGCCGTTCATACCTTCCCTGAGCCCGGCTTCCTCTCTCAGCTCCATTATATCAATCCTTCTGGTACTTCCCTTCTCTACAATTTCCTCTCCGTTATAGATTTTAAGCTTGGTCATGGAATCTACCTTATTGGAGGGACTCAGTCTGGTAAGCACGGCAAACATAGCCGCCATTTCAATGGTATGAGGTGCTATATGAGCGTCAAACCTGCTCTTTTTTAATATCTTCTCATAAATCTTTATTTCCTCGCTGAGCTCCATGCAGTACGGAACCTCGATCTTCACAATTCTGTCCAGTATTGCCTCGTTAGTGTGATCGGACTTGAACTTGTTCCATTCTGCTTCATTGGAGTGTGCGATTATGATGCCGTCAAAGTAAATCATCGCGCCTTTTCCCGGTGAAGGTATAGCTTTCTCCTGTGTAGCGGTTATTATAGTGTGCAGGTATTCCACATCATTCTTAAACACCTCTATGAATTCCACAAGACCTCTGTTTCCAACATTAAAGGCACCATTAAGGGAGAAAATCCTAGGGTCATCCTCTGAGTACATATCCATCTTTGATATGTCTACAGTGCCTGTCAGTACTGAGGTGTCCTGGTTGTTCGGGTCTACCGGAGGCACTACTCCTATACCCTTCCTGGACCTTATTGAGAAGTTTGTTGCCACTACCGGGAATTTCTCATACTCCCCGTTATATTCATGCTGCAGCCTGTATTTACATATGGGACATAAATCGCCCTCAATCTGCACTCCCAGCATCATCTCAAATCTGCTTCTCAAATGCTTAGGAATAAGGTGCAGGGGCTCCTCTCTCATGGGGCAGTCCTTCAATGCATAGATTGCCTCTTCTTCCTCCAAGGCCTTCTTTATGGATTCTACCAGTGAAGACTTTCCTGCTCCCACAGGACCTACCAGATACAGCACCTGCCTTGAAGCTTCTCCCTTCATGGATGAAGCGTGAAAATAATTGACAATTTTCATTCTCTGAAAAAGTTATGCCTCTTTATTATATCGTTGCCATATATTCTCCTTATTCTAGGATTTTCCTCCGGTCTTAAAACCTCCAGACCCTCCCGGGCAATGATGTCGTATACCCTCTTATGGGCCAGCTTTGCGATATCAGGGTTCTCCTTCAGAATTTCCAGGTAATCGATAAATGTTCCCTCAAACTTGTGCTTTTTTTGCTGCTCCCTATCACTTTCAATTATTTGTTTAAAGTTCATAGCACACCTCCGGTAACAGTTTTGCTTATGGAGAAAACAGATATATTACATATTACGTCTCAAATTTAAAATGATGAATGATTTTGTAATTTAAATCTTGTGTAATCGGAATAAAAGTACAAGCTCTTGACTATACTTTAATATACTTATACAAAGGCAGGTATTACTATGGCAAAGGTGCTTATAGCGGATGATTCTGAAATCATGAGAAAAAGCCTGACTGTAATTCTGACTGAGGCTGGTCATACCGTGGCCGCCGAAGCCGTCAACGGTCTCCAGGCATGTATGGAATTTGAAAAGTCCAGACCCGATCTGGTGATTATGGATGTAGATATGCCATTTTTCAGCGGCTTGGATGCGCTGCGAACCATTATGAAGAGAAATCCGATGACCAATGTTGTGATGCTTAGCAGCCAAAGCTGCAGCAGTGTAATATGCGAAACCATAAATGCAGGTGCAAAGGCCCTAGTGATAAAGCCCTTCTACGTTCAAGAGCTTATGGGCGCTGTCAATCATGCGCTGCAATATGAGTGCGATTTGAAGCAGGCTTCTATAGATAACATTTACCGGACAATTGAAGGCTTCTAAAGCTATTAAAAAAGAGGCTGTTGCAAAATTCATCAAAACTGTCATTCAGTGTGCACCGCTCCGTCATCCTGAGCATCGCGAAGGATCTTCCCCATGCTTCTTAAGATTCCTCACTGCGTTCGGAATGACATAATGAAAGTTTTGCAACAGCCCCTTTTGATACGAGACTTTTTATAGTACATCCTTTATGACTCTTAATGCATTTCTGTAAAATATCTTATCTATTTCGTCCTGACTGAAGCCATTTTTGTTCAAAGCCTCTGCAAGCTTCCCTATTTCGCTGATATCAGCTAATTCAGAGGTGTGATTAGTCCCGTCAAAATCAGTTCCTACAGCCATTACCTCTATTCCGCCTACATTCCTTATATGCTTAAGATGTCTTACCATATCCTCTATAGTGCTTACAGTTGTAGGTTCTCCCGGGCACAGGAAAAAGCTCTCTATATTCAAGCCCATTACGCCGCCCTTTTCGGCGAGAAGCTTTATCATATCATCAGTAAGGTTTCTGGAATGCATGGTGCACGCTCTGGAGTTTGAGTGTGATGCAATAAAGGGCTTATCAGACAGCCTTGCCACATCATAGAAGCCTCCATCGGACAGATGGGATACATCTATAAGCATCCCCAGTCTATTCATCTCGGCAACTGTCTCCATGCCAAACTCTGTAAGTCCCTTGTCCTTATACTGAAATTGATGATTGGGGTAGCCCAGCTGGTTCGGGTAATTCCAAAGCAAGGTTATAAGCCTTACTCCCAGTCTATAAAAGTTCCTGAGGTTTGCTAAGCTGCCATTTAACGCAGCCCCCTCCTCTATAGACAACATCGCCGATAGCTTATTCTCAGCTCTGTTTCTTTGTATATCCTCAAAGCTTGCAGCAAAGGCAATTCTGTCCTTATTCTTATCCAGCTCATTGTAAAATAAATCCAGCATATCCAGACAGTTCTGCATAGGATTTTCTTGTGTCTCCATATCCACATAAAGAGCAAAAACCTGAGCTATTGAGTCTGCCTTTTTCAGCTTATCAATATCTATGCAAAGGTCATTGCTTGCAAGTGTTCTTTTACCCCCGTTCATATGACATTTCAGTATAGTATCGCAATGAAGATCAATCAACATAAAAACCCCTCCCAAAAAATTTCTCTATAGATATAAGTATATTACAACAGTATGGCTGAACAAAGGATTATATTCCCTTACATTGTGCTTTACAAAAAATAGAGTGCATAGCGGTAAGCTTTGCACTCTATATCATTACTTCAGGTTTATGAATTTCTCTATATCCTTCTCTATAAGCTTCAAGGAGCTTCTCCAGAATTCTACGCTCCTAACGTCTATGCCCATTTCCATGGTAACATCGGCAATTTTCTTCTTACCTGTTACAGAGAGCAGCTTGTCGTAGGCAGCAACAAACTCATCGCCTCTCTTCAAGTACTCTGCATACAGGCCCTTTGCAAACAGCAAACCGAAGGCATAGGGGAAGTTGTAGAAGTTATGGCCTGCATAATAGTAGTGAGGCTTGCATGCCCACATGTACGGATGCAGGTATTCAGGGTCTAATCCATCTCCATAAGCCTGCTTCTGAGCGTTCACCATTATCTCGTTCAGCTCGTTTACTGATACAGCTCCTGTCTCTCTTCTTCTAAAAAGCTCACTCTCAAAGAGGAAACGACTGTATATATCAACTATTACTTGTCCTGAATCGCCTATATCATTTTCCAATATTGAGAAGGCTTCTTCAGTGTCAGCACTCTTAAGAGCCGCCTCCTTAACAATTGTTTCACAGAATATTGATGCTGTCTCTGCTATAGGCATTGGATATTCTGCATTGACATAGGTTTCTTCCATCAGGTTTGCACCATGATATCCGTGTCCCAGCTCATGAGCCAAGGTAGTCATGTTGCTGAAGCTTCCGTTGAAGTTTGCGAGAATCCTGCTTTCCTTTATAACATGAAGGTTTGAACAGAAGGCCCCCCCGCTCTTGCCCTCTCTCGGCTCAGCGTCTATCCATCTTTCGTCAAAGGCATTAGCTGCAAAATCAGCCAGCTTATCGCTGAAGGTTCTGAAGTTCTTAACTACATAATCTCTTGCTTCCTCATATGTAAACTTCATGTCTACGTCTCCCATTGGAGCAAACATTTCATAGAATGGCAAACCGTTCTTATAGCCCAATAGCTCAGCTTTTTTACGATAGTATTTATGGAAGGAAGGAAGGCTCTCCTTGATTGCAGTAAGCATTGCATCAAGAGTCTGCATATCCATTCTTGCATTTAGAACTGTCATTTCCAGCGGTGAAGCGTAGCCTCTCATCTTAGCAAGAGTTATTACCTCTCCCTTTATACCATTTAAGCTGGCAGCTGAAGAAACATCAACTTTCTTATAGCTTGCAAGCTCTGCCTCATATGCTGTCCTTCTTAGCTTGGCATCGTCACTGTAGGCCATGTTCCTAACGATAGGCAGCGGCAGCTGCTTTTGCTCTCCGTCTATTGTAATATCAACCATCAATGTGGAGGATAGCATATCCTGCAGCTTGGACCAGGCATTTGACCCGGTATTCTTCATCTTTGCTATGAGAATCTCTTCCTCGTCGCTCAAAAGATATTTGTTTTCATCTGCCTTCTCCATTATGAAGAATTCATGCTCTTTTACATACTTGTTTGAGTTAATTACAGCTTCAAGGTTTTCCAGCTTACCAAGCCATTTTACGAAGGTAACCTCCGGCTTGGTAAGTGCTGTAGCCTTCTCATCAAATATGTCTGCATATTTCAATGCAACCTCATTTGTTGCTTCGGTACTCAGTGTAAGCTGTGTAAAGCTTGCCAGTCTGGTATATAAATGATAGAAATCATTCATCATCCTTATATATTGCTCCAGCTTTTGTGCAGCATTTTGAGCATCAGCCAGGTTCTCTGCAGTCCATTTCTGAATTTTCCCTATTTCTTGGTCTAATCTTTCCAAATCCCTCTTAAATTCAGGAGCTTCAAAAGATTTATAAAGTGCGTCAAGACTCCATCTCTGATTCATTCCCTTACCCCCATTTATGCAAAATTTCGCCCCAAGGCATTACCGATTTATATTCCACACACTATCTCTTAATTCCTTCCGTCAGGTAATTAGTGCCAAATTTTACCCAAAGTTATATTGCATTCAACAAAAAAGTCTGCAAAGGATGACGCCCTATGCAGACTCAAATACTTAACTATAACGAAGCCTTAGCATACTTGTGTAATATTACATACTGTATCTCTATACCTTTCACATACCTCTTCCATAGTAAAGCCTAAATGGTCGGCAAGCTTTACAAATTCAGCAAACAGCTTCATATACGCATTCAGAGCGTCAAAATAGTTGTTTTGCATCGAAAGCTCCCTAACCTCATTAATGTATTCAAATATATTGGAAAAAACCTTTATTATGCTTGAACTGTCTTTTGCAGCTTCTATATTGTCAAATCCAATTATGTTGAAATCGTTTAAGTTTCCTATGGAAAGTAAAAACTTCAGGGCATCAATGTATCTCATCATAAGCTTATCCTTAGACAGATTTTCCTTCATTTTTGCATATTTATAGCATTTAGTCAGATTAGCCAGCTCCCCTACCTTTACCTGAAGAGCCAGAAACCTAAGATCAAATATGTTTTCACTACCCAATGCGTCCTCCTTAATATCGGAGGCATTCTTAATATAACTCTCCATAGCTTCATGAATCTTGAATAGTTGTTGCAGATTTACCATATAAATTCCTCCTATAACGCAAGTTAGTAGCTAGTACTAATACCTAGTATATATTATTATCCTCTTATAGTAAATAGTATTCCTTTACTATTTACCCTATGTTTCCCTCAAAAAGAAAAAAGCAAACATCCTGTTTGTAGATGTTTGCTTTATCTTATTATTAAGCTTTAATTGAAACCAGCTTATCCTTCAGTTCCTTCTCGATATTTGCCAGCTCAACCTCAGCCTGTCTACGCTTTTCCTTACCGTCCTGCTGAATCTTCAGAGTCTCCTCTATTGTTGATATTAAATCCCCGTTAACCTTCTTCAGGGTTTCAATATCTACTATACCTCTCTCATTTTCCTTTGCTATGCCTATAGTGCTTTCCTTCAGCATCTCAGAATTTTTTCTCAGCAGGTCATTTGTAGTTTCCGTTACTTCCCGCTGAACCTCAAGAGCCTTTTTCTGCCTATATAGGCTCAGGGCTATAACTATTTGGTTTTTCCACAGTGGAATGGTGTTTAGTATTGAGCTTTGAATCTTCTCCACTAAGACCTGATTGTTATTTTGTATCAGTCTTATTTGCGGAGCTGTCTGCAGCGCAATCATTCTGCTCAGCTTCAGGTCATGAATTTTCTTCTCAAACCTGTTGGCTAGCTGCAGCATATCATTAAGCTTTTGGGCTTCTATAGGATCATTGGCACTTTGCACCTTCTGCTGCATTTCAGGTATGACCTTTTCATTCAACTCCTGCAGCTTCAAGGTTCCTGCTATTATGTAATAATTCAGGCTGCCCAGATATTCCAGGTTCTTATCAAACATGTAGTCCAAAAGAGTAATATCCTTAAGAAGGCTCATCCTTGACTTATCAAGCTCTTCCACTATCTTTTCTATTTCAGTCCCAAGCTTCTGATATCTGGCTGCAAATTTCTTTGTAGAGCTCATCATCCCCCCTATAAAGGGTATTTTAGCCTTAAGCCCTTTACCGGATACGCTGTCTACGTCAACCTCTTTTACCTTTATCATCAGGTCGGTCAGTATCTCCCCTACCTGACCCCCATCCTTTGCTCTCACTTCGTTCAGCACATTATCTGCGAAGCCGGCTATCTGATTTTGTGCACCCATGCCATATTGAAGTACAAACTGGGAATCTGTAACGTCAATATCCTTTATTATTTCTTGAACCCTTTGTCTTTGCTCTTCAGTAAGGCTGTTCATATCAATCTTTTCCTGCACCTTCGTTTCTACAGGGTTAAATTTTTGAAGCTCCATACTTTCCCTCCTATAGCATAATAATTCTCAATTTTCCTTTGCTATATCTATTATATCGTCGATTCATCATTTACTGTTATTGCTAATATATATTCTAATTATAATCTATTTTCGCAATAATTAAAGAGTAATATAATTTTATTTTACTTAATTATCAGCCTGCCGCAAGATTGTATAAAGACTTCAGGTGTATTATGATTGTTGATAGATGATATTTGCTTAGAAGGGAGAGTATCCATGATATCGATTCGCATTTTAACTCATAAGGATTATAATGACATATTGGATATATGCAGATATATTTGGGACGGCACAGATTATATCCCACAGCTCTTCCACAGCTGGGTGGACGACAAGGCGGGTGTCTTTGCAGGTGCTGTAGATACTGATACAAACAAGGTTATAGGTGCCGCCAAATACTCTGTGCTATCTGACGGTACAGGCTGGCTGGAGGGTATAAGAATTCACAAGGATTATAGAGGCAGGAAAATAGCGAAGCTGTTGACAGAGTATCTGATGGGTTATGCTGCAAGAGAGCTTCGAGAAGGTAAAATCAATAAGCTTGCCTTTTCTACCCATGCATCATCTGTTGAAAGCATAAATATGATGAAGCAATACCACTTTGAGCTGGAGCAGCAGCATATACTGGCGGCAAAGGCTTATGAAAATTTTGCTTCCGATATCAAGGAGTCCGATTATAAGGCTGTGCCTTGGGATATAAGCTACGAAGCCTTTGCCGAGCTTCCCTTCATCAAAAGGAGAAACGGGATATTCCATATCACTTTTTATTTCCAAAAGCCAACCCAGGAGTTTTTTAATTATCTGAAAGAAAAGAACTGCTTTATCACCGTGAATGGCTATAACGGCATCTGCCTGCTTAAAGGAGAACCTCATTTCGTTACTGAAGAAGAGAGCTTCCAAGCCATAGATACCTTTAATAATTACTGCTATCTGAAATATAAGGACAGCTCTGTCAGTCCCCCTAACTTCTCTGTTTTAGAACAGGATAAGGAGCTGATTGAGAGCCTGAAGGCTGCAGGCTACGAAACATGGGCAGATTGGAAAGCTGATTACTATTACTTTGTCATGAAATATGATAAAGGCTGTCAAAGCTAAGAAGCTTGACAGCCTTTTCATCAAGGTACAAAAACCTTCAAAAATTTATGCATCACTTCTACATCCAAAGGAAGGGCTGGTCCTCTTTCTCCGTCTATATCAGTTTCACAGTGCTGTCCGCATTCTATAGTCAGCTTATGTGTACTGAAATAATATACATTGGGATCTCCCATATGCTCTCCTCTAAGGATTTTTAAGAACAGCGTCAGCATGTTTGAGATATTTCCGTACTTTATAGCTATTACATTCATTTTTCCATCATCAATTGACGCATCGGGAGCCAGTCTGGTGAAGCCCCCTGCGAAACCGCCGTTCAGGATAAGCAGCATAATCATATTGTCCTCTATTACCCTGTCCTCCGATACAAGCCTCATTTTTATAGGAGAAAACTTGGGTATCTCTTCTATGCCTTTTATGTAATAAGCCATTTGGCCTAAGGTATTTTTCATATTAGTATCTGTCTTGTGCGGTATATCCGTAAGCAGACCGGCGCTGCATACATTTATAAAATGACTGCCGTTTACCCTGCCCAAATCAATGTCCTTTATGGTACCTTGAAGTATAATATCGCAGCAAGCCTTTACATCCTTAGGAATGCCAAAATATGCTGCCAGATCATTGGAGGTGCCTGAAGGGAAAATACCCAGGGGCAGCTTGATATCAAGCCGCGCCATAGCATCAGCCACACTGCTTACAGTGCCGTCACCGCCTGCTGCACAAATAATTTCATAATCCTGGTTTATGTCATCAAAAGCATGGTCAATATGTAAATCACTGCTTATTCTGAAAGGGACTGTAGTATAGCCTGCAGCTTGAAATCTGTTGATGATTGTATCCAGCTTATTTTTGAATCTTGCATCACCTGATTTTGGATTGTATATGAGCTTAATTTTCTTCATTGTTTCACCTCAGCGCAGTAATATAATTATTATATACAAATACGTCAAAAAAAACAAAAAGCAGATTCTTCAATCTGCATAATAATCTTGATGGCGGAGAAGGAGGGATTACGTCTGCGGCGCTTCGCTTGCATACTGCTACGTCGCCTGAAGGCTCCTTACAATTTGCTAAAAATGCTCGCACGGGAGCATTTTCTTAACGCAAATTGCCTTTCGGGTTCAAATCCCTCTTTTTTCTAACAAAAAAACGTAGGAGAAGGAGGGATTTGAACCCTCGCGCCAGTTTCCCAGCCTACGCCCTTAGCAGGGGCGCCTCTTCGGCCAACTTGAGTACTTCTCCGTGCCGAATTTATAAAATTCGTATTAAAATGTAAATGGAGGAGAGAGTGGGATTCGAACCCACGGACGCCGTGAAGCGTCTCCGGTTTTCAAGACCGGTTCCATCAACCGCTCGAACATCTCTCCTCGTCAGAACAATATTCATTATATCAACAATCCCGAAACGTGTCAATAAATTAAACGCAATTTTTTAATGTGAATTATTTGAAATACTTGCATTATGTAGTATTATGTCTTTTGAATCTAAAGCACGATTTATTATATGTCTATGGTGAGATAATATACATTGATAGACTTCGCGTATCTGTAAATTAAGTACAATATATATAAAACAAATTAATATATGCAAAACGTCAAAAATCAATATTATAATTTTATTAGAAAAATTGCTGCAGAGCTTTTTCACGGAACCGCTTCAAGATAAATACGTCTATAGTAGTGTAGAATACATATAGGCTGTTATTACAGGGATTTCATGGTTCGGAAACTTAGGTGCAGTCTTACCTGAATACGATGCGACCTATGAGGACGGGAGCTGGACCTTGAATCTTATAGGTATGGCTATTTCTTAGGCTTTAATGCAAAAAGTATGCTGACATAAATCAGCATACTTTTTTGTATTCTACTTCTTTATTTTCTCTGCTCCGCCCATATATGGTCTTAGAATCTCAGGGATTATCACAGTTCCGTCCGGCTGTTGGAAGTTCTCCAGTATTGCAGCTACTGTTCTTCCGATTGCTAAGCCCGATCCGTTTAATGTATGAATAAATCTTGGTTTTTCCTTTGGTTCAGGTCTGAATTTTATATCCGCACGCCTTGCCTGGAAGTCTTCGAAGTTGCTGCAGGAGGAAATCTCAACATACCTGTTGTAGCTTGGCATCCATACCTCAATATCATAAGTCTTGGCTGCAGAGAAGCCTATATCGCCTGCACACAGGCAAACAACTCTGTAAGGAAGCTTTAGAAGCTGCAGTATTCTCTCAGCATCTGCTGTAAGCTTTTCCAGCTCTTCGTAGGAAGTATCAGGGTGTGAGAACTTAACAAGCTCTACTTTGTTGAACTGATGCTGCCTGATAAGTCCTCTCGTATCTCTTCCTGCAGAACCCGCTTCTGCTCTGAAGCAAGCTGTATATGCAGTATGATAAATAGGAAGACGCTCTGCCTCCAATATTTCTTCTCTGTACATATTTGTTACCGGAACCTCTGCTGTTGGTACCATGAAGTAGTCTGTTCCCGCTACCTTAAATGCATCCTCTTCAAACTTCGGCAGCTGTCCTGTTCCCTGCATGCTTCTTCTATGCACCATGAAAGGAGGGAAAACCTCAGTATAGCCATGGTCGCCGTGAGTGTCCAGCATAAAGCTTATAAGTGCTCTCTCAAGTCTTGCTCCCAAGCCCTTGTAAAAGGTAAATCTCGCTCCTGTAACCTTCGCAGCTGTAGCAAAATCCAATATGCCCAAATCTTCACCTATATCCCAGTGTGCCTTTGGTTCATACTCGAACTTGGTTGGCTCTTCGAACCTTCTGATTTCCTTGTTGTCCGCATCGGATTCACCATCCGGAATATCATCGCTTGGAAGATTTGGAATTGTAAGCAGTATTTCCTCAATTTTTTGGTCCAGGTCTCTTACCTTGTCATCATCTTCCTTAATTTTGTCACCGACTGCCTTCATCTCAGCAATTAAGCTTTCAGCATCCTGTTTCGCTCTCTTCAGCTTGGCAACCTCTTCGGAAACCTTGTTCTTTTTGCTTTTCAGCTCTTCCACCTGAACCAGCAAGCTTCTTCTTTCTTCATCCAGAGCTATCAGCTCATCAATTCTAAACTCCTTATTTCTTCTTGCCAGTCTTCTCTTTACTTCCTCAGGGTTGCTCCTGACCATTCTAATATCAAGCATTTTTACTACCTCCTTAATTTTTGATAAAAAAATTAACACTCCATCCCCGCAAAGGGACGAAGTGTTATCCGCGTTACCACCCTAATTAACAGAAAGTGCTTCTGTTCTCTCGAATCTTTAACGGCTGTGCCGGTACTGCTCCTCGCAGACTGCTCCGGGATGGAATCTCAAAGACCGCCTATCAGCTTGCACCAACCGCCGATTCTCTAAAAAGCAAAAGTCTTGAACTTTCCCTTCATTGCATTTCTAAGTATTTTTTTGTTATTTTACTACTTATTATATCACTTTGCAATAGTTTTATTTACAATTATGATTATTTTCTTTTATAATGCTCTAAGAATAATCGCCGTAAAACTGTCAATAATTTAGAAGAGGACAAGTACAATTAATTTTATAAGGGGGGCATACCTATGACAAAGCTGGATATAGTGGGTCAAATAGCAGATTTAAAAGAGATTGATTACAAAAATACCTTAGCAATTGCAAGCATTATAGAGCTTCTCATCGAAAAAGGCATAATAAGCAGAAACGACATTGCAAAGAAGGCGCTGCAGCTGGAGAACATGACCCTTGAAGAAGTCCATGATGATAGGCTGGCAGCTATAAGCAGAAAATAAACGTCAAAAACTCCCTCCGTTTCCGGAAGGAGTTTTTACTTCTTCTAATATGCCTTTGCTACATATACTACATGCTTTGCTTCGCCGCCGCATATCATGCACTTGTCGCCCACTGGTGTCTGGTCGAAAGGCAGGCATCTGATAGTAGCCTGAGTTTCTTCTTTCAGCTTATCCTCGCATTCTCTGCAGCCGCACCACATTGTCTTAACGAAGCCCTGCTTCTCTGCCATCATAGTCTTAAACTCTTCATAGTCAGTAGTTATATAAGTATTTTCTTCCCTGTTTTGCAGAGCCTTGTTGTACATTGTTGCATGTATATCGTCAAGAAGCTTTGCAATAGTTTCATTCAGGTTATCCATTGGAGCTGTGAACTTCTCTAATGTATCTCTTCTGAACAATGTTACTTGATTTTGCTCAATATCCTTAGGACCGATTTCCAGTCTTATAGGCACGCCCTTCATTTCCCATTCATTGAACTTCCAGCCAGGACTGTAGTTTTCCCTGTTATCCAGCTCCAGTCTGAAGTCCTTTTGAAGCTGTGCCTTAAGCTCATAGGCCTTATCCAATACACCTTCCTTATGAGAAGCGATTGGAACAATTACAAGCTGTGTAGGAGCCACTCTTGGAGGCATTACAAGTCCTCTGTTGTCTCCGTGTACCATGATGATGCCGCCTATAAGTCTTGTAGAAATACCCCAGGATGTAGACCAGCCGTATTTCAACTCACCATCCTTGTCAAGATACTTGATGTCAAACATCTTGGAGAAGTGCTGTCCAAGGTTATGGGAGGTACCCGCCTGCAGTGCCTTACCGTCATGCATCATAGCTTCCATGGTGTAGGTTCTGTCCGCTCCTGCAAACTTCTCCTTATCACTCTTCTGACCCAGTATAACAGGCATTGCCAGCTCATCCTCAGCGACCTGTCTGTAAACCTCCAGCATCTGCATGGTTTCCTCTTGGGCTTCCTCAGGTGTAGCATGAACTGTGTGACCTTCCTGCCATAGGAACTCAGCTGTTCTTAAGAAAGGTCTGGTAGTCTTTTCCCATCTTATAACGTTGCACCACTGATTGATAAGCACCGGCAAGTCTCTGTAGGACTGTACCCATTTGGAATACATGCTGCAGATTATAGTCTCTGATGTTGGTCTTATAAATAGTCTCTCTGCCAGCTTCTCATTACCGCCGTGAGTTACCCATAGTACCTCAGGAGCAAAGCCCTCAAAGTGATCTGCTTCCTTCTGCAAATAACTCTCAGGTATCAGCAGTGGAAAATATGCGTTTTTGTGTCCGGTTTCCTTAAAACGTCAACCATACAGCCTTTTACCGGAGCATAGTCAACCAAGTCTGTCTTAAGTATTACATCCGTATACCACTGAGAAAAATCCTCTTCCATTGGAGTTATCTCTTTTACAAACTCCTGCTGCTTTTTAGCCATAAAAAATCTCTCCTTTTCATAATTAATATATACAAAAATTAAAGCCTTCATCCCAAAAAAGGGACGAAGGCTATATTCGCGGTACCACCCTGATTAGTGAAATAAAAATCTCACTCTCTCAAAACCTATAACGCAGGCTTGCGGCCGGACTTTTCATCGGCTAGCTCAGAGGTCGGGTTCGTATAAAATAAGCCTGAAGGACCTTTCAGCCGATGAGTCCTTCTCTCTGTAGACATCTCTTCTACTACTATTCCTCTTCATCGCAACTATATAGGATTAAAATATATTATATCCAAAGCAACAAATAATGTCAATCTTTTGCTGCCGCTGCCTTTACTGCTTCAAATTCATCCTGTATAGCCCATGAAGGCTCCTTTGTCAGCAAGGAAACTATAAAAATCACCATGCAGGACAATATAAAGGCCGGCAGTAATTCATAAATTCCAAATATGCCGCCTATTGGCTTAATAAGGAGCTTCCATACAAACACCATGCTTCCGCCTGTTAGCATCCCTGCAATCGCGCCGGACCTTGTGACCCTCTTCCAGAAAAGTGAGAACAGCATAATGGGACCAAAGGTTGCGCCAAAGCCTGCCCAGGCAAAGGATACTACCTTGAATATAACGCTGTTTTCATTCAGGGCTATTATCATTGCAATGACAGCGATTACTACCAGAGTAACCCTTGACATAATA
>JAQZBM010000296.1 GCA_029238945.1 Clostridia bacterium | reverse complement strand
GTCCTTTGCAATTATTGCTCCCCGGAGGCGGGCTAAATTCATGTCAAATTCATTGATTTCATCTTTCTCTGCACTGAACTGAATCCTATTCACTACCTTTCTCCATGCCTTTGATAATTGTTCAGTTTTATCTTCTGCTGAATCCCATTTATCACTGAGGATATCCTGTATAATTGACTGTATATATGCCGTAACATCGTCGTCGTCTCCCATGGGCTTTTTGAGAAAATTATCACTGACCATTATAAGTATAAATATAGCTATCATCAAAATTGGTATAGCTATAATAATGTATTTTTTCAAAATAAAACCCTCCTTAGTATGGCCCCTTATAATCCCCTATGTCTAAAACCTTTTTGATATGATCCTCATATTTGTCTATGTATAAAGATCCGGCAGGGTTTAAAGTTGCGAGAAAAACCTCGGATATGTTTGATATGCCCTGCTTTTTCAATTGATTCATAATCCAGTTTCTGTCCTTATTCAGCTGCCTCAGATTCTCTTCTATAAGCATCCCGTCATATATAAGCTCAGTGCTTATGCCTGAGGAGCTTTTGCTAATACCCATATCCTTTGCAGTTAAAGGCTGATACTCAGCTTTTTTCAAAACTGATAGCTGTCCGTTAGGCTCAACTATAGCAAAGTCAACCTCATTTATATCAAATACGTCCTTATTTCTAAGGAGCTCCATGACATCGGAGGCTCTATATTTCATTTTCCTTAGAGTATTCTCCATTATTTTTCCATTCATTATTATAATTGCCGGCTCACCTTCAACGTACTTTGCAGCATAGCGCCACTTCATTGTGATGTACTCCATAAGGTAACCCAGCAATGCCCAAACCAAAAGACCTATCCAATGAGGCCATGCCCTGCTGGATAAGTCGGTAGTAAGGTTTGCAGCTATAGAACCAATTGTAATGCCCAGAACATAATCAAAAAAGGTCAGCTGAGTTATCTGCTCCTTTCCAAGCATTCTGGTGAATATAAGCAGAGAAAAGAAACCAATTATAGCACGTACAGCAGCTACTAAACCTTCGTTCATAGTTTTTCCTCCAATAAAGCGTGTATATTCTATTAATTCTATACCAAGGCTGCAAAGCATAATAAGCTTAGGTTTTGAAATAATACACTTATAATACTTAATTATCTGCAAATAAAGGAAAGCTATGCCTATAATGATGACAATCATCAAACTGCGTCCGGTATTAGAAAGCTTTGTAATTGAATAAATAGGTCTAAAGGAGGAACGGCTATGAATTTTGATGTTATTGTGATAGGGAAAGGTCCGGCGGGGCTGTCGGCATCCCTGTATACTACTAGAGGAAACCTGAAAACATTGATACTGGGAAAGCAAAGTGCATTGATAAAGGGAAAGGTTATTGAGAACTATTGCTGCACTGATGCGAAATCCGGGGAGGAGCTTATAGAGACAGGTATTAAGCAGGCTAAAGGTTTTGGCGCGCAGGTTGAGAATGAAGAAGTGGCGGATGTGAAGCAAAATGAAGAGAATTTCACAGTGTACACTGACAAAAATGTTTATCAAGGCAGGTCTGTTCTAATTGCAACGGGTAAAAACAGGATAAAGGTCCCCATCGGCAATATAGACAATTTTGAAGGTAAGGGAGTGCATTACTGTGCAGCGTGTGACGGCTTCTTCTATACTGATGCCAAGGTAGGAGTATTGGGCTATAAGGACTATGCAATACATGAGCTTATGGAGCTTGAGAGTATAACTTCAAAATTAACACTATATACGAACGGAAACGAGCTTGAAATCAATGAAGACAGCAGAAAATACCTCAGGGATAAGGAAATCACAATAAATATTGAGCCAATCCAGTCTGTAGAGGGGCAGGAGTTTTTGGAGAAAGTAATATTCAAGAATGAGACAGAGGAAGCTATTGAAGGTTTGTTTATAGCTTATGGCTCTGCATCCTCCATAGATTTTGCAAGAAAGCTGGGAATTACCATTGAGAATAATAGCATCAAGGTGGATGAGCAGCAGAGAACCAATGTGCCTGGAATCTTTGCAGCAGGGGATTGTACAGGGGGCTTCGCTCAGATGTCGACAGCCGTAGGACAGGGCGCTATAGCTGGTCAGCAGATAAAAAGCTACCTGCAAAGCAAGAGTTGAAGGTGCAGGAAAAGCAGCGGCTGTTAAATAACAAAGAATTCTGATAAAAAGCTCAGAATATATGTATAATATACTTAGACAAATTAATGTAAAAGGAGATATGAAAATGAACATTATGATTTATACAACCCCTACATGACCTTGGTGCACAAGGGTAAAGGATTACCTGAAGAGTAAAAATATTTCCTTCGATGAAAAGGATGTGTCCAAGGACAGAGAAGCAGCCATGGAAATGATTAATAAATCAGGACAGAGAGGAGTTCCGGTCATTGATATAGACGGCAATATCGTTGTTGGCTTTGATCAAGAGCGTATAAACAGCATACTGGGACTATAATCCTTCATCAAATAAATAGACTACGCTATATAAGAAGAAGCTCCCTTAAGATATTCTCTAAGGGGGCTTCTTTTTGAGACTATATATAGTATGGAGAAGCAGGGGACCTATGGTATAATTGGAGAAGTATTTAATAAACTACAGTAAAGAAAGATAGAGCTTTAAAGGTATAGGTGGATACAAATGAGAAGTGATTTGACAGAAGGTAATATTTTAAAGAAGCTGCTGATACTTGCACTGCCTATTATGGGCACATCGCTGATACAGATGGCATACAGCATGACAGACATGATTTGGATTGGGGTGTTGGGGTCACGGGCTGTTTCGGCAGTCGGCACAGCAGGCTTTTTTACATGGCTGGCAGCTGCATTTATAATAATCCCCAGAATTGGAGCAGAGGTTGGTGTAGCTCAGTCCATAGGAAGAAAAGACAGGGAAGAGACAAAAAGCTATATAAGACATTCCATACAAATGAATGTATTTCTTGCAGTTTTGTACGGACTTACAATGATATTGTTCAGAAAGCAGCTGATAGGCTTCTTCAACATTCAGGACGAAGATATAATTACCATGGCAATTAGCTACCTGGTAATTGTCTCAGCGGGTATGGTTTTCTTCTTTTTACCGCCGGTACTTACTGCCATATTTAATGGGCATGGAGACAGCCACACACCCTTCATCATTAATATAATCGGGCTTGGCACCAATATAATACTTGACCCTTTGCTGATATTGGGCATAGGACCCTTTCCTGCGCTTGGGGTAGCCGGTGCAGCTTATGCGACGATATTCGCTCAGTTTATG
Organism: Clostridia bacterium; assembly: GCA_029238945.1. Classification (GTDB taxonomy): domain Bacteria; phylum Bacillota; class Clostridia; order Lutisporales; family Lutisporaceae; genus GWB2-37-7. The sequence continues at coordinate 53 of JAQZBM010000296.1, read as the reverse complement.
GTATCAGTTATATTTGTTATTGTAATCAGGAAAAGAACAGACTATTTTGCAGG
>JAQZBM010000040.1 GCA_029238945.1 Clostridia bacterium | reverse complement strand
TCCTGTGCTGCATGAATACACACATAGGATAGCAGACGACCTTACCGGCGGTAATATAGAGCTTTGGCTGACAGAAGGCATAGCGCTTTATCAAGAGTACAAAGTATATGGCACTGAATGGGCGCCTGGTTTCACATATGAAAGATATTTCAACTCATATGAAATGAGAGAAGACTTCATGAACATCGACGAAACACAGTCCTATAGACAATCCTATGATATGGTAAAGTATCTGGTTGAAAACTATGGCATTGAGGATTTCAAGCTTCTGATGCAGGAATTGAAAAGCGGCATGAAGCTGGATGATGCTTTCTTGAAGGTTTATGGAGTTACAGCGGATGAATTTATAGATTCACAAATTTATGCTGCGGATATGAAAAACGTATAGATATCCTATACGTTTTTTCTATGCAAAAAAAAAGAGAAAACAAAAATCAAATTGTTTTCCTATATCCGGGGGGATATAAATAATTATAATTGAGATACTTTTATTTTAAAGTAGTCGGCAAAAATATGGTATGAGGAAGAAGTCTCAAATATATAGGACTATAGTCCTATATATAGTCCCGGGAAATTTTTATACAAGCTAAAAATTACATACTGATTTATTTTATGTGCATAAATTGTTATGATATAATAAAGACGGTATGAAATTTGATAAATATTTTCGGAATGAAACGTAGGAGAAATAGAAGGGGTGGCATTTATGGAGAATAAGATACTTGTTGTTGATGACGAAAGACCGATATCTGACATAATAAAATTCAACCTGGAGAAGGAAGGATATAAGGTAGTAGTTGCAGAGGATGGACAGCAGGCAATTAATATGACCTATGAGCACAAACCGGATCTAATAGTGCTTGATATAATGCTGCCTATAATGGATGGATTTACAGTTTGTAAAAAACTCAGAGAGAGTATAAATACACCGATTATTATGCTGACTGCAAAGGAAGAGGAAGTTGATAAGGTTCTGGGACTTGAGCTTGGTGCGGATGACTATATGACAAAGCCTTTTAGTGTCAGAGAGCTTATGGCAAGAGTAAAGGCAAATATTCGCCGCATAAACTTCAGCACCAATGGATTAGAAGGCAGCGGACAGATTATAAAATCAGGGAACCTCATAATAGACCTGAACAGGTATGAAGTCAGAAAGGACACAACAGTCATAGAGCTTACGCTTAGAGAATTTGAGCTTTTGAAATATCTTGCACTGCATGTAGAACAGGTATTTTCAAGAGAGACCCTGCTGGAAGAGGTATGGGGATATGAGTACTACGGAGATGTACGTACTGTGGATGTTACGGTCAGAAGACTTCGTGAAAAGATTGAAGATGACCCAAGTAATGCAAAATACGTTCAAACAAAACGCGGAGTAGGCTACTACTTCAGGAGGATGTAGCACAATGTTGAAGAGCATACAGTGGAAGCTAGTGATAATATCCTTCCTGCTAGTATGGCTGGCCATGTCAATTGTCGGAGTATATGTAACCAAGGAGATTAAAGAGGATCAGCTGGAGAGTCTGACATCAACTATAATAGGCAGGGCGGGTAATCTGGCTAATCGACTGAAGGACGATATGATTGGAGCTCCTAATATTCAAGATACTGTGACAAGCTGGTTCTTTGAGCAGGGGAATCTGATAAGCGGCGTACGTGTTTATCAGGACGCACAGCTGATAGTTGCAGAGGCCGGCAACATGGATATGAAAGGTCAGAGCCTGGTTGATTTAATGTTTGGTGAGATAATTAAAGAACAACATTATATAGATATGCCAAATGAGGTTGGCAACGAATACTCCAGAAGCATAGGGGTGCCTATAATTTCTACAAATTATGCTTTAGTAGGAATCATATATATGAATGCCGACTTGTCGGAAGTACAAGAAAACATAGACAGAATAGAAAATATAGTGACCTATGCAACACTATGGTCTCTTGCCATAACCATACTGCTTGGCAGCCTCCTTGCAAGAACTATAACCGACCCTATTAAGGAGGTAACTTCAAAAGCTGAAAAGCTTGCAAAGGGTGAGTTTGAACAGATAATTGCCGTTAAATCCAAGGACGAGGTTGGACAGCTGACTGAAATGTTCAATTATTTGTCAAGCAGACTTAAGACAACCCTGGATGAAATAGAAAACGAGAAAAATAAGCTGGATATAATACTTACCAGCATGACCGATGGAATTATTGCAGTTAGCCGTACAGGCGCAATAATACATAGAAATCCCGCTGTATCAGGCATATTGGATATAGGGGAAGAAACCTTAGAAAACAAGAGCTTTGATGAGATAACAAATGAGCTGCAATGGGAGATAACCTGTGAGGAGCTTTTTACAAACAGCGAAAAGGCAAACAATATTTTATCAATAGACAAAAAGATTATAAAAACAAATGTTGTACTTTTCGGAAACGAAAAGAATGAAACTATAGGAGCAATTATAGTACTGCAGGATATTACTGAGCAGGAGAGACTGGACAGGATGAGGAAGGAGTTCGTAGCCAATGTGTCTCATGAGTTGAGAACACCTCTTACTACTATTAAGAGCTATACAGAAACCCTCCTGGACGGAGCTATGGACAACAAGGAATACACAACCAACTTCTTAAAGGTTATAGACAGTGAGTCTGAGCGTATGACAAGACTGGTGAAGGACTTGCTGCAGCTCTCGAAGCTTGACTACGATAACATGCAGTGGAATATGAAGCAAATGGATATCTACAAGGTAGTAAGTGATTGCACATACAAGATGGATATTTCTGCAAAGCAGAAAAACCAGACCTTGATTTTCAATGGGGACATTGATATACCCGTAATTTTGGGAGACAAGGATAGAATTGAGCAGGTTATTATCAACATACTAAGCAATGCAATTAAGTATACACCGGATAACGGTAAAATTGAAGTCAGTATAACAAAAGAAGAAAACAACATAGTCATTAAGGTAGCAGATACCGGATTGGGCATCCCCAAGGAAGATTTGCCCCGACTGTTTGAGCGCTTCTACAGAGTTGACAAGGCACGCTCCAGAATGCTTGGAGGCACGGGCTTGGGCTTATCTATAGCAAAACAGATAGTAGAGGCACACAAGGGAAATATTAAGATACAAAGTGAATATGGACAGGGAACACAAGTGTTTATCTGTCTTCCAGCCGCATAAAATATACTAAAGGCAGAGAGCAGGAAGATGATAAGCTCAATGTAAAATAACCTTAATTAGGTTGTAATCACTTTGTAACATTTTACCTGTATAATATAAACATGAAATCATGGTTAATAGGGTAAAAATCAAAATAGGGGGAAGCTCCGATGTTCAAGAAAACTGTGTTGCCGATAGTTTTAATTGCAGCTATGCTTACATTGAACGCTGCTGTTTTTGCAGAGCCTAATAAAAGCGTGGCAAGAAAACTGGACGTAACAACCTTTCAACTGACTAAAAATTTAGACGGTACTAAAACCTTTGAGAAGAACCAAGTAATTTCCGGAAAGGCAGAAGAAGGCTCGGAAATAACTATGACTATTTTCTGGTTTAGCACTGATGAAGATAGCACTATACTATCAAAGAAAAAGTCCGATGAGAATAACTCCGAAGGAGAATGGATACAACAGGAGAAATATATCTGGGAGGTAGGCGCATCTGAAATATTTGCAAAGCCTGTTTCTCTTAATATCGGGAAAAACCGTATCATAATAAGTGTTAAGGATAAGGATGGCAGCGTGGTACAAGAGGTCATAAATGTAGAAGTTGTTCCAAAGGATGAATTAACCGATTATATTAACAATATGATACTAAAGAATCTAAAATAATATGCCTAAAAATACAAGGTGATAGCATTGAAAATTGATCGTATTAAATCATTAGTACTTTTTTCGTTAGTTATAATCAGTTTTGTTTTAACGACCCAAATATGGTTTTCTATTTCCATTGAGGGTCTTTTTGTTATGCCGTCAAAAGAGACCGTATCATATCAGCAAATGGACGCTGGCGAAAAGAAAAAGCTGCTTAAGCCTGACAGGCTGGTAGTTCATATTGGAGAAAATCATACGTTGCTATTTAATAATGAGAAGTATAAGACATACTATAAAGATATTTTGGATAACTCTTATGATACTCTATGGAATCTGCTTGAGAATGGAGAAAACTATAGAAAAAACAGTCTGGGGATGGACAAGCTAGAGGAAATAAGAGGGGACTTTTCTGTTGAACTGATTTTTAATACCTATACAGAGCTTAATTATATTAAAGGACTTTTGAACGCTCAAAAGAATCTATGGAGTGATATAAAGCAGGTAAGATCTATAATAATTTCACCCCATGATAGAAAGGTTTATATAGTAGACCCACGCAGTGAAGCAATACATGAGTTTGCGTCAGTAAGTGTGTCCAATAAACTGGAGAGTGCAATAACTGAGATAAGCAGAAAAGAAGATTTCGCAATATTTCTAAGTGACTTTAACGAAGAAGACATACAGTTTTACGGCCGATATGCCGTAGCGCCTGTATCTATAGTTTCCATGCCGGTGCTGACTATTGAGAAGGAAATAAAGACAGACACAAATCCCAGCAAGGAAATCTCGGCTGTTTTCAACGACAGGGTAAACGGCTTCATGGATTCAGACGGCACGGTTATTTTTACGGACAGAGAAGATGAAACTGCAAGCATAGATTCTTACGGGGTATTTGAGTACTACAAATATAATGTAAGCAGTAAGGAAGCAAAGGATATAGATGTGAAAGCAGCTATCGATATAGCCGCTAATTATGTGAATCAACATTTTAAATTCAATGGAGACTTCTATCTTTCTAGTGTCGAAAGCAGCTCTCAGGGGGGCAGAACATCCTATACGGTTAGGTTTGATTATAAGTATAACGGGATTCCGATAGTAACTGATATTGCTTTAAGTAAAAGCGGGATTCCGGTAGTAACTGATACTGCTCTAAGTAAAAGTGCAATTGAGGTTGAGATAGTAGGCGACGAAGTAAAGAGATACAAGCGTAATGTCCGGTCTGTGATTTCTATTGACAAAAACGTCACTATTAAAACCTTCGATGAAGTGCTGGATTTTGTACAGGGTTGGCTGGACAGTTATTTGATTATGAACAAATCTGAAACAATAATGAAAATAAATGACCTGTATCTGGCATATTATGAGGACGAAACAACCAGCACACTCATACCTGTATGGGTGGCGGATGTAAATGTTGAAAGTACAGAAGACGAAGAGAAGGACACTGTTAATAAAAAATATATAATCAGAGCAGAGGATAACTTTATACTAGGTGAAAGACTGGGTGACCGATAACTGACGAGGAGGGGATTTGCATGGATTGGAAAAGAGCAAAAGCCATATTGATAATAATGTTTCTGGTAGTAAATACGTTTCTTTTCTATCAGTTAGTCTCAGCCAACAGAAGTCAATACCGATACACTACAAAGGAAGAACTGGCAACGATAAGCACATATTTAAAGAGCAAGAATATCAAGCTTGGAACAGAGATTCCCGTAAGTGTACCTGTAATTCCTTCACTTACGGTTAAATTCAAAACTTTTGAAATGGAACAGTTAGCAAAAAGCTTTTTTCAGGGTAAGGAATATACGTCTACGAAATTGAATGAAGGTTATGCACTAGACAGCGGGGACATAACCATTGAGGTGAAAAATGACATATACTTTACCTATAAAAATAAGGCTATAACCATAAAACCGGGAGAAGCAAATAAAGAAAAGATTTTAAAACAAATAGACAGCTTTATTAAAGACTTAAAGCTGAACACAGACAACAAATATATCATACTGGAAGAGCAAAAGAACGGATACTTGCGATTAATATGGGGCCAGCAGTATAAAGGCTTAGCGGTAGAAAGCAGCCAGATTGAAATATTAGCGACAGAAGAGGGTGTTGCTGAAGCCCGCATACATTGGTTTGAAACGATAAAAGCTGACAAAAAACACGGCATTACTACTCCTATAATAGCTCTCCTAGAAGCTTATAGAGGCAGGGAAGACGGTGCAAGTCCCTTAACAATAAAACAGATTAGACAAGGATACTACTTCAATGTTGAGCTTAAGAGGGATGAACAGGGGAATATCCCCCTTGAAGGAACTGTATTGCCCATGTGGATAATAGAGTCAGACAAAAGCCAGATTTATATAAATGCATATAGTGAGAAGTTTGAAAGAGTGAAACAATAGAATATGACTTAGCCATTTACCATGAATTGATAGGGCCTTTTTCAAAAATGCTACTACCAATTATCGAAAACAATGTTATAATATATATTAGTTGAATGTAGATTATTATCGAAATAGTATAAATTTTGTAAATAAGGCATCTAAAAGAAAAAATAAAGAATAAGATGTCTTACTTGATACTCTCTACGGAAAATTTGTTTAAGGAACATGCAGCATATACATTCTTACTTATTTCAAAATATATGCATAAGGGGTCGTATTGATTGAAGGAAAAGATAATTATTGAAGGTGGAAAAAAGCTTACGGGCGTTTTAAATATAAGCGGTAATAAAAATTCAGCTGTTGCAGTTATACCTGCCGCAGTACTATCAGGAGGCAAATGTATAATCAAAAATTTGCCGAACATAAAGGATGTATATCATCTGAAGGATTTGTTAGAAAAGCTGGGAGCCGGCGTTGAAATGAGTGACGGTGGTACAATGACCGTTGATGGCTCCACAATCAACAGCTACAGTGCTGATTCAGAAGCAGCGAAGCAGATGAGAGCTTCCTATTACTTTATAGGGGGACTTCTTGGCAGATTTAAAAAAGCGGAAGCACCTTTCCCTGGAGGCTGTGACATAGGAGTAAGGCCTATAGACCTGCACATAAAGGGTTTTGAAGCACTGGGTGCAAGGGTTACAATAGAGCATGGATTGATAAAGGCAGAAGCAGAGGAATTAAAGGGAGCACCAATTTATCTTGACTTTGCAAGCGTTGGCGCAACTATAAACATAATGCTGGCAGCATGCCTGGCTACAGGAACTACAACTATAGAGAACGCAGCTAAAGAGCCTCATGTAGTTGATGTTGCGAACTTCTTAAATGCAATGGGAGCAAACGTAAAGGGTGCGGGCACAGACATAATCAAAATTAAAGGCGTAAAAGAGCTTAAGGGTTGTGAACACACAATCATTCCAGACTTTATAGAGGCAGGTACATACATGATTGCCGCAGCTGCGACAAGAGGAGATGTAACGCTTAAGAATGTTATACCTACCCATGTGGAGGCTATTTCAGCCAAGATGAAGGAAATGGGTATAGAGATATTTGAATATGAAGACTCTGTCAGAGTAAAATGTGAGAAGAAACCAAAAGCAGTGAACGTTAAAACGCTGCCTTATCCGGGTTTTCCGACAGATTTGCAGCAGCCAATGGTGGTGCTGCTCTCAACAGCTGATGGAACAAGCATAGTAACAGAAACAGTATCTGAAAGCAGATTCAAATACGTAGATGAGTTAAAGCGCATGGGCGCAAAAATTAAGGTTGAAGACAAGGTTGCTGTAGTAGAAGGTGCCGTAAATCTTATGGGCACATCAGTATACTCTACAGACTTGAGAGCCGGCGCAGCCATGGTGGTAGCCGGGTTGATAGCAGGCGGGGAGACTATTATTGGCAACATAAAACATATAGATAGAGGCTACGAGTTCCTTGAGGATAAGCTTAGAAGCTTGGGAGCCGGTATAAGAAGAGTAGAATTAGATTAGGGACAGAAAAGGCAATTTATTATAAATTGCCTTTATTATATGAAAGCCATTTGCGGAGCAAATCAGGCTAAAAGCTAGGGGCTCGATGTCCTGAGCTTTAATTAGGAGGAAAAATGAGCATTAGACTTTGTTCTTTATCCAGCGGCAGCAGCGGCAACTGCATATATGTAGGCACTGAGGACTCTGGAGTGTTGATAGATTGCGGTATTAGCGGCAAGGAGATATTCGAAGGGCTGAAAAACATTGGAGTATGTACTTCTAATATAAAGGGTATACTGGTAACCCACGAGCACTCCGACCATACCAAGGGCATAGGCGTTGTATCCCGTAAGCTGAACATACCGATATATGCCAATGCAAAGACCTGGGAAGGCATAGGGGGCAGCATAGGCAACATAAAGACAGAAAATATCAAGATGTTTGATACAGGTAAAGATTTTTACATAAATGAAATCAACATAAAGCCCTACAGCATACCTCATGATGCGGCTGATCCGGTCGGCTACAGCTTCACTCAGGAAAACAGGAAGGTCTGTATAGCTACGGACTTGGGGCATTTCAGTGAGGAAGTAAAAGCAAATATCAAAGCATCGGATATGGTACTTCTGGAATCAAACCATGATATTGAGATGCTTAAGGTATCACAGTACCCTTATTTTTTGAAAAGGCGTATACTGAGCGATGTAGGGCACTTGTCCAATGAAGCGGCAGGAGCGGCAGTGCTGGAGCTTTTGGAATCAGGAGTCAGAAGAATACTTCTGGGCCACTTGAGCAAAGAGAATAATTTCCCGGAGCTTGCCTATCAGACTGTAAAGGGCATTCTGGAGGAAAACAAGGTTGTCATAGGCGAGGACATAGAGCTGGATGTGGCACCTAGAAGAGGTATTAGCAAGTATTACCATATCACATAGCCAAAACTTTCACAAATCTAACACAAATCCAACATATTTTAATAAAAAATCTATTTTAGAATAATATTAATGAAAGAGCTGAGACGCAGGATAAGCTGTATGGACAGCCTTAAAATTAATAATAATATGAATAGTGATATGGATTGGAGGTTGTGGTTATGGATAATTTTGATAACAACACAAACAACACTGAGAATGAAGAGATTAGGCAAGAACCTCAGGTGCAGTGGCAAAACATACCTGAGCAGCCGGCGGAAAATCATTACGAATATAGCACTAGCAGCCAAAGGAAAGAGTCTCATAGAAGACCCTCAGGACTATCATACCTGGCAATGGGCCTTATAGGTGCTCTTATAGGCGGTTTCATCATGGCAGCCATTACGCCTGCACTATATGGCAAGGTGATACCTTATCCGGAGAACAACACCGGCAACACTCAGCTGGGTCAGCAAATAGTGATAAATGCAGAGGATACCATGACAGTAGCATCTGCTGTTGCAAAGAAAGTAACTCCTGCAGTAGTAGGCATAAGCACTATATCACTGCAAAGAGACATTTTTGGTGTAGTAAGACAGGCTGAAGGTGTAGGCTCCGGCTTTGTAGTAGATTCAAATGGTTATATAGTTACAAATGCTCACGTAGTAGGAGACAATGCCAAGGAGCTTACAGTATATTTCAAGGATGGTAAGGAAATGCCTGGAGAAGTGCTTTGGCAGGATACAACTCTTGACATGGCTGTAGTGAAGGTAAATGCTACAGGACTTCCGACAGTAGAGCTGGGAGACTCTGATGCTATAGAGGTCGGAGAGACAGCCATAGCTATTGGAAACCCACTGGGCTTAAGATATGAAAGAACAGTAACACAGGGTATTATATCAGGCTTAAACAGAAGTCTTCTGGTCAGCCAAAGCGATATAATGGAAGACCTGATACAGACGGATGCGGCGATAAACCCCGGCAACAGTGGCGGTCCTTTGATTAATGCAGAGGGTAAAATCATAGGAATAAACACAGCAAAGGCATCTGCAGAAGGCTTAGGCTTCGCAATCCCTATAAACATAGCAAAACCGATAGTAGATAGACTGATTGATGAGGGCAAATTCGAAGCCTCATATATAGGTATAGGCTTGCTTGACAGAGAGATAGCAGGCTATATGGATACAGACATACAGATTAAGCAAGGTATATATATAACCTCGATAATGCAAGGTTTTCCGGCAGACAAGGCAGGACTTCAGGTTGAAGACATAATCACACATGTAGACGGCATAGAGGTAAACACCATGATTAAATTTAAGACAGTTCTGTACAGCCATAAGCCGGGAGACGTCGTAAAGGTGAAATACCTGAGAGACAATAAGACCTATGAGGCAGACATTACATTAATCGCAAGACCGGAGGAATAGAATGAATATAACCGTAATTTCCGTAGGAAAGCTGAAGGAAAGATACTTGAAGGATGCAATACAGGAGTATGCCACCAGACTTACAAAGTACTGCAAGCTGGAGCTTATGGAAGTACCTGATGAGAAGGCGCCTGAGAACATGAGTGAAGCTATGGAAGCGGCAGTAAGGAATAAGGAAGGCCAGAGCATACTTAAGCAGATAAAGGATGATACTTATGTAATTGCCTTAGCCATACAAGGCAAGGCACTTTCCTCCGAGAAATTTGCGGATTTAATACACGACCTGGGACTCCGCGGCAAAAGTAATATAGCCTTTGTCATCGGAGGCTCCATAGGTCTGAGTGAAGAAGTACTAAAAAGGGCAGACTACCATCTGTCCTTTTCTGCTATGACCTTCCCCCACCAGCTGATGCGAGTAATACTGCTGGAGCAGGTGTATAGGGGGTTTAGGATTATCAAGGGGGAACCGTATCATAAGTGACGGCGAAAACAGACTAGAAGAAAGATGTATTAAACATATATAGGTTGTTTAGATTGAAGGTTATACAAGAAAATAAGTTCACTAAATGATAGATGTGTACCCAATGCTGTGGTAAAGCATCAATTGATAAGCGGCTTCTAAAACCATGAGTCACAGGTTAAACTCCTCTTAGGTGTAGCACTTTTAAATTAATAATCCCAATACTTTAATAGTATTGGGATTATTAATTTAAATTTTATATAATGCAAAATGGATACTTGTTGGGTACTGGTCTTTTAGAAAGGTCTTAATATAATATTTATATTTAGTTCCATAGACATTTAAGGGCTTGAACTAGTGATATCTTTTAGTGTGAGTAATCAATATAATAACTAATAATTGGAGGATATTTCCTCAATCATATTGAATTATAAGGCAAGTAGACAAACTTTAGAAGGGAGGCATATATAAAATGAAATCTAAGGTATTACTTGATAATGCAACTTTATCAAGTGCATTTAGAGCACTTGGATTTGCACAATGTCAAAATGATTCAGTTTTTGATCTAGAAATATCAAATTTATCTAATTTTGTTGATGCAGTTTTATTCAACGATGAAGTATATATACCAATCGATAGTTATATTCCAGAGCATATTTCTAAAAGGAAAGCTATATTAGCTAATATTGGGATTAATAATCTATCAATAGAGGATAGTATTAATAAAGACATCGATATGCTAGCAACTAATTTATTTTCAAGATGGTGTTTAGATTATAAAGACGATAATACAGGGTTATTTAATAGGTTACTAGAACTTATGGACATTTATATGAGGTTTGTTTGGAATTATCGTTCGTCTGAATATTGGTTGGTCATGAGGGCATTTAATCAATATGAGGGAAAAAAGGGTGGCAGAATACCAGTATTTGAAACATTGTTAACAGCTGAAAATAGAGAGATATGGAATAGCTTCAATAAACTAAAAAGCAATAGAATTATCGACTCATTAGGTAGAGAACTAAGCAAAGATAAGCTTAATGATCATTATAATTTAATGCCTGGTCCATCAAAAATTATGGCTGCACTTGCATGGAATATCTATAGATCAATTTATTATAGAATTTTAGCAGTAAATTATGAATTAACATATTTCCCTCATTCCATAAGAGGGATTAGTACAGTAATTGATGCATTGTCAATCACTGATAATATTGTTGATTCTACTACTTTATCAAAATATGGCTTCTCTCAATCTAGTGGAATGTTAACAGATTCATTTAATAAAATTTCATTAAAGAATAATAATTTATTAGTTGAAGTTGGAGCGATAAAAAGTCTGGAGGTAAATGCTATTCCTCCAGTACTAGGATATCTATTATCTAAATCAAATAGCAATGAGTCATTTTTAGAAAACTTGTATAATTTACGTAATGATAGAAGAATTATTGACCTTAGAAATGAATTAAGGGGGTTCGAGCTAAGTGTACATAGCGGTGATAGCGTAAAGATAAGAAAATGGAAAAACAAAGTTGAGCAAACCTCAAAATACGTTACAAGGGAAATGGGAATCGAAGAAACTAGGTTTAATTTAAATCCTATTTCATTTATAACAGGAGGAATGATATCGGAGAATGAATTTGGAATAAAAATCCCTAGGCAACTTAATAGAATAATCTGTAGCCCTAATGATTGGAGGCTATGGTATAGAGAAGTTGCGCTGACTCTTCAAAATGTTGCTAGACTTGGTGATGCATATACAAAGCTAAAAAGATGGGCAACTTTCAAGGACGAAGAAGCATATAATTGGTATTCAAAAAATGATTATCCACTGAAATATACACAGCTTTTGAAACAGGGTATCAGGAAATAAGGGCAAATTGGTAGTAAGCTCATATTGAAGATTCTAAAGCTATTAAATATTCGGTATATCAAATACCGTTTACCCTATAGGGTCAGGCTTGAAATATTCCTTTATTCATTCGATAAGTGAATATTTCAAGCCTGACCCTAAGTTTCCAAGTGAGTGAGGTTTCGTTGCAAGACTTCATGCTGCAATGAAAGAAACTATGGTGCCAGGCACGACAGATAGTCAGTTATTGCTTAGGAATTTGAGAATAACTACTTAATTGGCGTGCCTGGCACTTATTTTACTTGCGTTAATTGCTCATTTTTTCTATTATTTTATCCATCTCTTCAAATGCTTTTTCCTCAGCACCTTCTATGCCAAGTTTATCATTACCTGTTCCAGCAACCATTAGTTTATGGAAATCCTTGATTCCAATAAATTTGAATATATCTTCAAGATAGTTTGTGCCATGATTAATCTTGCCGGATAATATCTTAGGAAATATTCCACCAGAAGATTGAATGTATACTGCTGTCCTCTTCTTGTCATCAAGAAGACCTTTAACCTCTTTATCATTTATTTTCAGAACCTTATCCTTTTGGATAACGCAGTCAATATAGGTTATGAGTCTGGCAGGAAAAAAGGCACTCCACATTGGAGCAGCTATAACATAAGCATCAGCACTTACAAACTGATCGCTGAGTTCTTTTATTTTGTCTACTGCCTGTTGCTCTTCTTTGTTAAGCTTGTCATAGTCCTCGCCAGATACAAGCTCTGCTCTGCCCTTGTAATATCTATAATGCAGCTCAGGTACATATTCATTGCATATGTCATTTTCTAAAAGCATATAATCAGGATTCTTTTCTAGAAATCTATTAACAAACTCACGCCCAACTGTTTTGCTGGTAGACATGTGCTCTGGTTTCGTATTAACAGGTATGTATAACAATTTCTTCACAACAATTCCTCCTTTTATTTGAACCAATTACTTCGACCTGTTTAGAATTTATACATGAGGGATAACTGCTTGCCTAAATAGTTTTCTCAAGAGACATTTATTTATGCGAATGAATCGCCAGAAATATGGTGTCAGACACCGAAGTGATCCATTTATTAGAATGACCAGAAAAACCGCTGTTGATATGAGCCATTTTAGGTAAGAAATGATAATTGCGTAAAGCATAGCATTAGGGTGCGCAGGTTATTAGGTTACTAAGGAAATCAAAATACAGAGGGACAAGGCGACAGGTACCTTGTTCTTCAGAGTATGGGGTCAGGCTTGAAATATTCCTACTTGGAGAAAGTGAATAATTCAAGCCTGACCCCTAAACTTCCGACCCCAAAACTTCAAATTTACGAATAGTTAAGCAATGCTAAATAACCCGCAGCTCTCGTGTCAGAGTTGCGGGTTTCGTAGATTATAAACATTTTATGTGTAAATATTGTAAATGCCGAGATGCTATATTGCTGTGACACCTATCAGTTCACAGATTATTCGTAGTACAACATCAGTCTCGATAGAGCCGATCCGGTGCACAAGGCAGAACACAGAGAGAAACAGTTACCAATCGATCTGCAGAACGCCTATGAACTTGGAAAGAGGTTATGCCAATGAAAACGTTCATCCTGAACGCGAGTCCGCGGAAGAACTGGATGTTTTACAGAGAAACTTTCACATGCTCATTTAATATCGGTTTATCAAGTTTAAGTTGATCTTCACCCCATTTAGATAATTCATTCAAAGCAGGAAGTAGTTTTTTGCCTCTTTCTGTAAGAGAATATTCAACCTTAGGGGGAATTGTTTCATATTGAATTCTAACAATAAGATTATGTTCTTCTAAT
>JAQZBM010000039.1 GCA_029238945.1 Clostridia bacterium | reverse complement strand
AAGGGCATATCGCGCCACCTCCATTATTTAATCCCTGCACAGGCAGGGATTAAAATTTGTTTTTATTTATTTTTTAAAGCTTTAGTGCTAGTTTTGTACTTAAGTTTGTAGAATAAGCCTATTACCCCGTTCGGTGCGAAAAGCACTATCAGGATATAAAGCAAACCAAATATAATATACCATCTCTCAAAGATAGGATGAACCTTAGCCAGCTTGGACAGATATTCTCCTGCTAGGTTAACGATACCGGTACCAAGGATTGCTCCATATAGATTGCCCATACCGCCTATAACTGTCGCCAGAAGCGCATCGGTAGTCTTGGCTATTCCAAGAACCGAGGTGCTTACAAATCGCATATGAATCGCATACATTGAACCTGCTAAGCTTGCCATAGCTCCTGCTACAACTGTTGAAATAATCTTGTAGCGCAATGTATTAAAGCCTATAAATTTCGCTCTTTGCTCATTTTCACGGATGGCTACCAAAACCCTGCCTGTTGGAGATGTCGTAAATTTCCACAAGAATATGAAAGAAAGCACCAAAAATGCTAAGGCTATATAATAGAATAGCATTTTATTCACCAATATACTAGGAACCCTGAATGTCATACCATCATATCCATTAGTAACATGTCTCGCTTTTTCAGCTATTATCATACCCACTTGAGCAAATGCAAGAGTAATCATAGCATAGTATGTATTTTTGACTCTCAATGACAGAAAGCCGATAAATACAGAAATTATAATGCTGACTACCAGAGATATCAATATGGCAAGCAAGACATTAATCATTGTTGTCTCTGTATTTGATACGAAAATTGATATTCCATAGGCTCCGATACCAAAGAATAAGGCATGGCCAAAGGATATAACCCCTGTATAGCCCAGTAAAATATCATAGCTCATTGCGAAAACACTCATACAAAATATCAAAATAAACAAGTTTTGGGTGGGGCGTCCTGCAATAAAAGGTATAAGCGCCAG
Source organism: Clostridia bacterium (assembly GCA_029238945.1). Taxonomy (GTDB): domain Bacteria; phylum Bacillota; class Clostridia; order Lutisporales; family Lutisporaceae; genus GWB2-37-7. The sequence goes on along the minus strand of JAQZBM010000039.1, from coordinate 13,283 downwards.
AATTGCTACAATAATGATTTGTACTAACCAGTTACTTTTCAAAGGCTTCATTATACGTGGTGCCGCAGTTTTTACTTGTTGCATTTATTCTGCCCCCTTTCCAAATAATCCGCTTGGTTTTATCAAAAGTACTACTATCATAACTATTACAATAACTGCTGTCGCAGCATCAGGATAAACGTAAGCTGTATATGAGCTAGCCAGTCCTACCAGCAAAGCGCTAAGCAAGGTACCGGTCAAACTACCCATACCGCCAATAACAACAACCATAAAGCCTGTCATCTGGTACATAAGTCCAATCTCCGGATTAACTGCTCCCAATGCCGGTGCCATCAATGCACCGCCTAAAGCTGAAAGAGCAGAACCCAAAAGGAAAACAAAGCTAAATACCTTTTTTATGTTAATTCCCAATACCTGAACCATCTCAGGATTTTGCACTCCGGCTCTAACAGTCATTCCTAATTTAGTCTTGGACATAATTGCATTTAGGATAACCGCTACGATTAAGCCTAATACAATTAAGAAAACGCGATACTTAACAATAACGACTTCCCCGACTTGCCAGCTGCTTTGCAGCGATTCAGGCTGAAATGCCGGTAGAATATTTGAGCCAAAAGGAATTTTAATCAGCTCGTTAAGCAACAGCATCAAACCTGTAGTAAGAAGCATCTGAGCTAAATGCTGTCCGTAGACCTTGCTTATTACTACTCTTTCCATAACCCAACCCACAATTGCACCAACAACGACTGCAGCAATAATGCCCAGTGCAAAATTGCCCGTCTTACTAAAAGTATACACTCCTGCATAACATCCATACATAAATACGGAACCATGGGCGAAGTTTAACACTCCCATAAGACCATAAATCAATGAGAGTCCGGAAGAAAGCAAATAATACATCATTCCAGTAGCTAATCCGGCAATTGTTAAGTTAACAAATATATCCATACTCACTCACCTCCGCAATCATTCTTTGGTTCCAATGCCCAGATAGCGCTGCTGCAGAACCTTATCCTTTATAAGGTCTTCCATGACGCCTTCATGGACTGTTTGACCATCATCTATTATGTAGTAGCGTTCACCTACCGCAGAAGCCAGCCAGAAATTCTGTTCAACCAGAACTACAGTAGTATGACTCTTAATCTGCTTAATTGCATTAGCCAGGGTTTCTACCATAATTGGTGCCAAACCCTTGCTGGGTTCATCAATCAGCAGAAGCTTATTATCATTAACCAGTGAACGACCAATAGAAAGCATCTGTTTTTGTCCGCCGCTTAAGCCCCCTGCCTTTTGCTTCAGCTTCGGCTTCAAATCCGGAAAGACGTCCAGTATCCAGTCCTTTCGCTCTAAGGTTACTTTATCTTCCTTCTGCATAGCAATCTTGAAATTTTCCTCTACTGTCAAGGTAGAGAATATTCCCTGATCCTCCGGTACAAGAGCCATGCCTTTGAGAGCAATTGTATAAGGCGGCAGCCCATGAATCATTTGTCCATTAAATTCTACAGAACCTTTTGACGGAGGAGTAAGGCCTATTATGGAACGTAAGGTTGTTGTCTTACCTGCACCATTACGTCCTATTAGAACAGTAACATGTCCTTCAGGCACTTCAAGATTAACGCCCTGCAGGATATGATATTGTCCAATATGAGTTTCCATATCCTTAACTTTAAGAATTAATTTATCAGGCATTAAGACATCCCCCCTAAATAAGCTTTCTGTACTTGTTCATTTTTCATTATATCCTTAGGATTACCTTTTTCCAGTAATCCACCGTTAAAGAGCACTACTATTTCATCAGAGAGGGATAGTACCATATCCATTTTATGCTCAACAAGCATTATGGTATGTTTGCCTTCCTCCTTAATTTTCGCCAATAAATCCAGTATAATAGGCACCTCTTCCAAGGACATTCCCGCAGTAGGCTCGTCCAGAAGCAATACCTCCGGTTCCAATGCCAAAGCAATAGCGATTTCCAGTTTTCTTTTGTCACCATGTGCAAGATTTAAAGCCAAAGTATTTGCTTTATCAGCTAAATTTACCTTATGAAGCATTTCCATCGCTCTATCCTGCAGTTCCTTGTACCTAAGGTAATGCTTAAATATAGAGCTTACACCGGACTTAGCCTGTACTGCCAGTCTTACGTTTTCCAGCGCTGTTAAGTGCGGAAATACATTGGTTATCTGGAAGCAGCGGCCCAGTCCTTGTTTTACCCTCATCTCAGGAGCCATTGCAGTTATATCCTGTCCTTTAAAAATAACCTTTCCATCGCTTGGTTTTAAAAGACCGCTTATCAGGTTGAAAAAGGTGGTCTTGCCTGCACCGTTCGGGCCTATAATAGATGTGAAGGTCTTAGGCATAATGTCTAATGTAACGTGGTCAACCGCCGTTTGGCCTCCAAAATTGATTGTAAGGTCGCGGGTTTGAATGATGGGCTCTCCCATGTTATATACCCCCTATAATCGTATTATGTATATCTATATATTATCACAATTGTATTAATATTCAAAATTCATTGCTGTATTAGTAATATATAAAATTTGAAAGGGGCCGTAGGCAATAACGGCCCCTTTCTGATATAAGATTTATCTCTTGTTCATAATAGGAGGTGCAGTCTCCTCAGGGGACATTTCACGAACAAGTACCGGTACAGGATAGTCAAAACCATCCTTTTTCTCAAGCTTGATTGAGTATATTACTTGAAGTGCCTGGTGGTCTTCTTTTCTGAATGTCATTGTTCCTTTTGGAGTTTGGAAGCTCATGCCTTCCATAGTAGCTATAAGCTTCTCAGCATCTGCATCACCTTGAGTCTTGTCAAGAGCTGTAAGTATTGACATAGCTGCTGCGAATCCGCCTGCATCAAACAAGTCAGGAACAGCATTGTACTTCTCTTTAGCTGTCTTAATCATCCAGTCATTTACCTCGTTATTTGGAAGTCCATTGTAGTATACACAGAAGCCTTCCATTCCAACGTTATCCCACATTGTTCTCAATGCAGCAATGTCAGGTGCGCCTGTAGAAAGTCTTATACCCTTTTCTTGAACCTTCATATCCATGAAAGCCTTCCAAGGACTGTTAGCGCCAGCCCAAACTACATATACAGCTTCTGGCTTAGCAGCTATCATTTGTTGTATTTGAGCAGTGAAATCTGTTGCATCTGCCGGTGGATATGCTTCAAATACTATTTCTGCCCCAAGTTTTGCAGCAGCAAGCTTGAAGGCATCAGCTCCACCATGTCCGAATGCGCTGTCAGGTGCAAATATACCCAGCTTGGCACCTTTCTTACCAATTGCTGCTGCAGCTGCTGCAGCGTCTTGGGAAGAGTTACGGCCTGTACGGAATATATATTTGTTCCATGCATCTCCGGTTATTGCATCGGCAACAGCCGGTTCAACTACCATTATTTTTTGGTACTCTTCTGCAAGTGGTACAATTGCAAGTGCATCTGATGAGCTTGCGCAGCCTACAATTATATCAACCTTATCTTCTTCGAATAACTTAACAGCCTTTTGCTTTGCAACTTCAGGCTTATTTTCTGAGTCTTCAACGATGAATTGAATTTCAGTATCGCCTATTTTGTTAGTGCCCTTGGTATAATATTCAAGACCCATTTCAAAACCACGGATTGATTGCTCACCGTAAGCTTGAAGTGCACCGGTCTTTGAAGTAACCATACCAATTTTAACTACTTTTTTCTCTGCTGGAGCTTGATCTCCTGCAGTTGTACCTTCCTCCTTAGCACAAGCTACAGTGAATGAGATGACAAAAACCAGAATAAGTAAGATAGAAAACAACCTACGTCCTTTGAATTTCAACATAATACCCCTCCTAATCATATTGATTAACTATGTAAAATACTAATATATAAATATTAATACTTTAGCATTTACAGCTAAGATCGGCTTATTCAGTAAAATGCCCTTCTTTTGATATCTGTCGTTTCAGAATAGTACTACGGCTGTAATAATTTGATACAAATTCCTATAAGCAAATCTTTTTGCAATTTTCATTTAGTTCCGCCTGTTTGGGTCAGCTGCTATAAGGTCAACTGCCTCTACCTAAATTTAAAGCAATTATCATGCCAGTGTTATTTCAATCTTTTTAAAATTGAGACAATATTTGTTGCACCGCTTCCGCCTATATTTAGCGTAAGCCCTGTTTCTGCGGCCTTTGCTTGCAGTCCTATGGCTTCTCCCATAAGCTGTCTTGCAATAAGCACATGCATAGAGACTCCTGTTGCGCCCACCGGATGCCCTTTTGCCTTAAGCCCGCCGGATAGATTTATAGGAAGCCTTCCTCCTTGATATACATCTCCATTCAGCAGTGCATCTCTTCCTCTGCCTTCCGGGGCAAGTCCCAAAGCCTCGTAAATCAATAGCTCAGTTATGGTGAAGCAATCATGCACTTCTGCAACATCAATATCATCAATAGTTAGTTTTGTATTTCCTAAAGCTTTGTTTATGGCATACTTTGCAGCAGTAAGCTCATAATTTGACCTCTTTCCTTCTACTATTGACAGATAATCTGAAGCTTGTACTATATCTGAAATCTCAACTACCTTATCCTTAAGTGCCTTTGCTTTTTCAGTCTTTGTTACAACAATTGCAGCAGCTCCGTCAGATACCAGAGAACAGTCCGTAAGCTTCAAAGGATCCGCAATAATCGGATTTTTCTCAGAAACTGTACTGGTAAATTCATGACTATACTCGACATGCATATGTGCCAGAGGATTTGACATGGCATTTTTGTGTGCTTTGCACGAGATAAGCCCCAGAGTATCGTACAGCTCCTCAACCCTATATCCGTACTTTGCCATGTATCCCTTTGCAAACTCAGCATATAGCCCCGGGAATGTGTACCCCTGTTCCCCTTCTACCGGATAATAGGACGCTGTCGCCAAAACCCCTGTAACTCCTGAAGTCTTAAGTGATGTCATCTTTTCTACGCCAATTACAAGAACGGTTTCAGCCTTCCCCGCTTCAATTGCATTGACTGCCTGAGCTACCGCCGTTGAGCCTGATGCACAAGCATTTTCTACTCTGACGCAGGGCTTAAATCTTAAATCTTTATCAATTTCTATTGCATAGGGTGCAATATGCTCCTGCCTATTAAACTGACCTCCTGCAAAATTTCCGACAAATACTGCATCTATTTCCTTACCTGTGACACCTGCATCTGCCAAAGCGCCCCTTCCCGCCTCTGCAAGAAGCTCATATATTGTTTTATCCTCAAGCTTTCCAACCTTACTGTGGTATGTACCAAGAATTGATACTGACATCTAACCGCCACCTTATCAGTTATTCAATGCAAAATTCGTGCATTGTTATTTGTAAAAATGTATCTTTATGAGACACTGTAAATAAAACGGACACGATTTTGACACTTTTTTATAGCTTTGAAGCAATACCCTCCAGATAATTTGCTGTAGAGGTAAGCTCCTGTACAGATGCATTAATCTGCTGTACAGCAGCTGCCTGTTCCTGGAAAATTCCATTGGATTCATTTATACTTTTAGATATTTCTATTACAGAATCCTGCATCTTCTCTAAAACCTCTTTTATATCATTTACAGACCTGCCTGTAGAACTTGACAGCTTACGAACCTCCTGTGCTACAATGCTAAAACCTCTCCCGGCTTCTCCAGCCCTTGCAGCCTCAATTGCTGCATTCAGTCCAAGAAGATTTGTCTGCTCCACGACGCCTCTTATAAACTTTAGTATATCGTCAGTATCCTTGGTCTGTTTTTTAGCTTCATCAATGCTTTTTGCGAGCCTAACATTGGAATCCGCTACCAGCTGGATGCCCTCCGCGACATCACTGATTGCCTTTGAAATCTGCATAAGCTCAAGAGAAAGAGTCCTTGATATATCAAGCATTTCCTCTTGGCGTTTCAGGCTTCTGGCAATAGAGAAGCTCCCCACTACCTTGCCTGTTTCATCCTTGACAGGTACGGCAATAGATTTCAATCCTACTCCAAACACCTCTTTGGGAACAATAAGCGATATCTTCTCTCCGCTCCTTGTGCATTCGTAGGTAGCTGAACCGGGTCTTATTAAGTCCCCTGTCTCGACATTTGTCGGGATATTCTCATGAGACTCAAATCTTAAGCACTTTTCACAGTCGTTTATTCCCATTGCTATATCATCTTCAAAGAAATACTGGAGATATGGTATCAGGTTGTTGAACGAATCAAGAATTTTATTATCCGAGATGGTTTCAGCCATTGTTTCACCTCCAACAATTTATCCTGCAGCTTTAAATCAGCTGTTCTTTATGACAAATCCAAGAAGCATAGTATTTAAAATATTTGGCTTTTCAAAAATTGTGACATGCCCGCAGTCCGGAATAACCGCAAACTCTGAGTTTGGAATATTGTCAGCTATAATTTTGGAGAACTTATATGGCTTCAATATATCATCCTCACCGACTACAACCAATGCAGGACACTTTATTTCAGCCAGTTCCTCTGTCATATCTAAATCATTTACAAATGTGTTATATAAGCTTATCTGACCTTTGAAATAGTCGGCAGCTATACTCTTCAGCGCAACTGCACGCTCTGCCAGAAATTCCTTATTTGCCTTGATGAAGCTGCTGCCGTAAATGCTGGGAGCCATACCCCAGAAGAATCCCTCCGGGTCGTCAGGGTTAGCAATTGTCTTCCAACTGCTTACAAAAAGCTTCAGATTCTCATCCAGCTCACTGACTGAATCTATAACAGAAATTGATTTTGTATATTCGGGATAATCAATGGCAAATCGCATAGCGACTTCTCCGCCATAAGATGTACCTATAATATGCAGTTTCTGTACTCCCAGATAGTCAAAGAGTGCCTTTGCCTCCTCAGCATGCTGCTTAAAGGTATATTCACCGTCAGGCTTGCCCGACATGGTTTGTCCCTTAAAGTCATGCAGTATAATCCTATATCCAAGCTTTTCAAAGACAGGAACCTGATATGCCCAGCTTCCTGTCGATGCCATAACCCCGTTAAAAAATGCTACAGTCTCCTTGCCGTCAGCATTGCCCTTTTCTTGATAGAACAGCTTAACTCCATTCACCTCGAAATATGGCATAATCAACACCTCCTAATATTGTTCCTTGATGTATACATAAAATGAAATTAACTCCAAGTTAACATATACATTCCAGAACGTCAACATCATCATTATGCACGCAGCTTTTCAAGTACGTGAGCCATATTTTCAGCCATGTGCTTCATGATGCCTATGCCTTCCTCATCATTGCCCGCATCAACTGCGCCGCCTTTTCCTGCAACGCCGACATTCCAATAATGAGAGCCAACTATAATGAAATCATTTACTGTAAGTGAAAGCAAAAGCTGCGCAAAGGCAAAGTTCTGCCCAGCCCTTCTGGCAACCGTGATAGGGGCTGCAACCTTTCCGGAAAAGGCAGTCCCATTCCAGTTGTAGCTCTCGGACTTTTCTTTCATCGAATTAGCAATCCATCTTGACACGAACCCCGCACGGTCAAGAAGTGCTTTTATATTAGCAGTTACTGAAGAGTTGTAAACCGGAGATCCTACGATGATGCCATCTGCCTTCAGCATCTTATCAAATATCTCGTCAAAATCATCGCCTTGCTGTGTGCATTTCCTTGCCTTAACACAGCCGTAGCAGCCCTTGCAGGGCTTAACTTCCTTTTCTCCAAGCTTTACAATCTCGGTTTCTATTCCGCGCTCTTCAAGCTCCTTCAACGCTACATTTATAAAATACTCTGTATTTCCACCCAGTCTTGGACTACCGCATATTCCGAGAACCTTCATCCTACGACCTCCAATCAATATATAATATTAACCCCAGCGAACTGCTGTTGCAGCCCACGAGTAGCCTGTTCCCGCTCCGAGCATTACTACCAAATCTCCATCCTTAATCTTACCCAGCTTCAAGCCTTCATAAATAGAAATATAGGCATCTGCGGATTGAACGTGTCCAAAATTCTTAAGTATGAAGGACTGCTCCTCTGTCATGTCAAACTCGCTCAATATAAGCTTTAGAATTGAATTCTTCATAAATATCGGCGCCAGGAAATTTATATCATTCTTGCCATAGCCGCTTTTCTCAACAGCACCTGCAATTACCTTGCAGAAGTTAGGCAGTGATATTGGGTCCAGATTCTCCTTCATGTTAGCAGGATCTGCTACATCAAGCCCGTAATATCCGATGCTTCCATCCGCAGCAGCTTCAGCATTTTGAAGGGATTTGTCAACTATTTTGTTCTTATGGAAATTTACATTTCCTACTCCGTATACTGCGACATCAGCAGCAAATCTGCCGTCTGTTATCATTTCAGTCTCAAGTATCTGATTCTTTTCATATCCCTTCTGTATCAGGCACGCTGCCGCTCCATCGCCGAAGTTGAACATAAATCTTGCTCTGGAGTTTTTGTAGTCTATAAGGTCAGATTCTCTAGTCCCAACTACAAGCAGAACATTTTTAAGCTCCGGCTGTGTAATCATCAAGCTCTTGGCAACCTGAAGGCTGAGAGCTCCCGATGAGCAGAGATTATGTATTTCAAAGGTTTTGGCATTTACTGCACCTAATTTGTGTTGTATATGAGCTGAGCAGTTATATAGATAATAATCCCTATATTCGCTGCCGTGATATATTATCAGGTCTATTTCCTCAGGTTCAATAATTCCCTTTATACAATCCTGCGCTGCTTTGACGCACATATCTGAAACTGTCTCGCCTATGGCTGCCTTGTGCTTTGATTCTATTCCGAACTTTACTCTTATTACCTCTTCCGGAATACCACTCTGATTAGCAATATCATCACTTGTCTCAATATTTTCTGGATAGTATACTCCGATATTTCTTATTCCAATTGGTCCTTGAAATAATGCCATTTTATAACCTCCTTAATTGTTAATCCTCAGGTTTTCCATACAGCTTCACTACATCCTGCGCAACTATCTTTCCCACAGTGTTTTTGGGAACCTCCGGTACAAATGTCACGTACCTCGGAATCTTATAGCGAGCCAGTCTGGCATTCAGGAATGCAATGACCTGCTCCTTAGTTGCTTGTTTTCCCGGCTTCAAGGCTATTACTGCCTTACCTACCTCGCCCCATTTTTCATCGGGTACTCCGATAACGCAGCATTCATGAACCTCTTCCATATCATAGAGAATTCTCTCAATCTCAGGAGGAAAGACATTTTCTCCGCCGCTGATGAACATGTTTTTCTTTCTTCCTACAATGTAATAGAAACCATCCTTATCCTTCTTAGCTATATCGCCGGTATAAACCCATCCCTCTCTGAAGGTCTTATTGGTTTCCGCCTCATTCTTCCAGTAACCTGAGAAAATCTGCGGTCCTGTAAATATTAGCTCGCCCGGTTCATCTACTCCAACCTCTGTGCCGTCATCCTTGACAATCTTGGCAACTGTGAAGTGGAATGGAACTCCGACAGATGTATATTTTTCTTTTATCTGGTCTATTGTCATCAGATTAGCCGGCATACCCAGATTCATAGGGCCGCCTTCTGTCAAACCATAGCCTGCACATATTTTTATACCCTTCTCCCAGAACTTTTCCATAACCTGTATAGGTGTTGGTGCCGCCCCTGACATTACCCACTTTACTGATGACCAATCAGTGTTATCAAACTCAGGCTGCTCATAGAGCATCCTGAATATAGTGGCTGCTCCGAATACGCAGGTCGGTTTATAATCATTTATAACCTTTAATGAAAGTTTTGGTTCGAAGGACTTGTTTATAAGGATACGTCCGCCAACTCTCAGCAGTGCCAGAGTCAATATGTTCCATCCGCCGGTATGGAAAAGAGGCAGTATAATATGCGCACAGTCCTCCTTCGTAAAACCCCAGTCAATTATATTGTTTAATGCGTTGAAAAGTACTGTTCTGTGTGAAATCATGGCTCCCTTAGGAAGTCCTGTTGTACCGCCTGTGTGTATAAGGAGATATGTATCTTCCAGGGTAAGCTCCTCACATCTTCGCGGTGTATTGTTCTTGTATTCCATTATTTTGTCATAGCTTATGTCAGCACTATTACTTCCTGATTTTGATATAACAACATAATTTTTAAGGGCAGTGACCTTTTTCTTAACTTCCTCAACGTTTGAAGAAAATACATCCTCATAAAACAATACCTTCGGCTCTTCATTGTCAAAAAGCAGCTTAAGCTCATCTGCGGAAAGCCTCAGATTATATGGTACAAATATAGCTCCAAGCTTACCGCAGGCAAAGATGCCGTCAAACATCTCTATGATGTTTCTTGCTATGAAGCCTATTCTGTCTCCTTTTTTTACATCAAACCTTTCAGCCATATAATTTGCAAGTCTGTTTGCCCTGTCATCTAAGTCCCTGTACGTATAATGCTTCTCATCATCTAAGTCATAAATTGCTTCCCTGTCAGGAGTTAGTCTTGCCCGCTGCCCTGCCTGATCACCAATCCATTCCCAATTCTGTAGCATAATAACAACGCCCCCTTCTGCTTAAATTTAATTTAATGAAAGTTTGTATTATTTATCTGCAAAGCTCATCTCTTTCAATTATTGTAGCCTCTCCCATGCCGCCGCCGATACACAGTGTGGCAAGACCGTATCTCTCGTTTCTCTTAGCCAGCTCATGAATCAATGTAATTAGTATTCTGGTTCCTGATGCACCTATCGGGTGCCCTAATGCAATGGCGCCTCCATTTACATTTACCTTTTCCATATCAAAGTTCAATTCCTTTGCAACAGCTATTGCCTGCGCTGCAAAGGCTTCATTGGCTTCAATAAGTCCCAAATCAGCTACCTTGAGTCCTGCTCTGTCAAGAGCCATTTTAACCGATGGGATAGGACCAAGTCCCATAACCTTTGGGTCTACGCCCTTTGAGCCGTAAGCAATAAGCTTAGCCATAGGCTTTAGTCCATGCTTTTCTACAAAGTCTCTGCTTGCAACTACAACTGCTGCAGCAGAGTCATTTATGCCTGAGGCATTTCCTGCTGTGACAGTTCCGTCCTTCTTAAATGCAGGCTTCAGTTTGGACAGCTTCTCCACTGTAGTTTCAGGACGTATATATTCATCCGTGTCAAATACGATAGGCTCTCCCTTTCTTTGAGGAATTACAACAGGTACAATTTCAGCCTTAAACCTGCCTGCTTCCCTAGCTTTTCCTGCTTTTACCTGTGAAGCATATGAGAACTCATCCTGTTCCTCTTTGGTTATTCCATACTGTTCTGCAACGTTCTCAGCTGTTATGCCCATATGATATCCGTTGAAAATATCAGTAAGACCGTCGAATACCATTTCATCGACAATTTCACCGTTTCCCATTCTCCCGCCCCATCTGTAGCCTCTCATCACATATGGTGCCAGTGACATGTTCTCCATGCCGCCTGCGACTACACACTCGTCGTCTCCCAGCATTACCAGCTGAGCTGCCAGGTTTACAGCCTTAAGACCTGAACCGCAGACCTTATTAATGGTCATAGCAGGCTTTTCAATGTCTATGCCTGCGCCTATTGCAGCCTGTCTTGCCGGATTTTGTCCGAGACCTGCCTGAAGCACATTCCCCATGATGACTTCATCAACCATATCAGGTGAAATGTTCGCCCGGTTAAGTGCTTCCTTAATCACGATTTCTCCTAGCTTCACTGCGGGGACATCCTTTAAACTTCCCCCGAAGGAACCTATTCCTGTTCTACATGCTCCTAGAATATAAACTTCTCTCATTTTATCACCCTCCTTCAATTTTTATTATGCAAAATACATGCCAGTTTTTGAATAGTCTGATAATTATTCTTGCATAGGTAAAAAAGCATAAAAAAACAGCAGTTATCTGCTGTTTTTTTATGCTTACTTATAATATTTACTAAATTACGTTTATCTCGCTACTGTAATACTATTAATCATTTTATCTATCTCTGCTTTTCTTTGTTGGAAAACATCGGGATATGCGAAAAATTGTACCTTATATACTTTATCAGGTGTACTTATAAATACACCATAAATAACCCTTTCTAAATAACTTGAACTTAATGAAATTTGATACTTAACAGCCTCAAGACTATTTATCCGAACTTTTTCCTTCTGTATCAATTTACTACTATCAGAAGTTTTTAGCCTGCTTTTAATCTCCATGTCAACATATGTATTAAGCTCTGAAGTTGACCCTGTACTACTAAAGCTTGACACAGTCACCCAAATAGGGTCAACTGAATCAATGAGCATTAAATCCAAATCATCAACTCTTTGTTTATGCCAGTTTTGATTTGTCTTCATGCTGAACTTCGAATCTGCTGTTTCAAAAGTTCTCTCTAGCTCAACTACATCAGCAAATGTAAAATCGAATTTAGCTCCTGTCGGGCTAAATTGAACGTTTTTAATATTAGGCTTAATGGCAGTCTTTTCATAAAGAAAGTAAAGCGGAGCAACTACGGCTTCATTTATAAGCTTTTTTTCTGCCTTTTTTAATAAGTCTATGCGTTTTGAGGTGTCAGCTTCATTCTTTATGCTCTTTATAAGGCTGTTAAACTCAGTGTTTTTATATCCAAATTGGTTGGGTTGCACGCTTGAGTCAAACATTTCCAAATACGTCATTGCATCAAGGTAATCAGCCCCCCATCCTGCAATAGCCATCTGATAGTTTCCTTTATACATTTCACTCATTTGCTCCCCAAAACTCTTAGTCACTACTTTCACATTTATACCTAAATTTTCTTTCCACATTTGAGTCAACACTTCACCTTGCTTTTCAGAAATCACACCTGAACTAATCAATAAAGTCAACTCCGGCAGCTTTGTCAGCTTTTTCTCCTTAAGACCTAAGCTTAATGCTGCTTTAGCTGCTTGCAAGTCATTATCCTTTATAAGGTCCCCGGCTTCTTCTCTAAAAGGCTTTTCCTTTCCGGGTATAATTTCAGGAGCAACTAAGCTTAGTGCAGGGTCTGCTGTTTCTCTTCCGGTCAGCTTCAAAAATTCCTGTCTGTTTATAGATAAGGAAAGGGCTTTTCTTATATTAGCATTGGACAATATTCCTGCTTTGTCGCTGTTGTTGAATTGAACATACCAAACAGTTCCTGAATAATTGTTTTTTATTTCATTTTTTGGTATATTGCTTTCATTTCCTTTAATAATCATTGCATCAAGATTATTATCATAATAATCCTGTAAGGCATCATTATTTAAAAAATATACATAAGCATTTATTATATCAATTTTTATGTTTTTTGCATTCCAGTACTTTGGATTCTTCTCATAGCGAATTACGTGACCTCTTTCCCATGCGGCCAATTTAAACGGACCATTCACTACTAAAG